>JAFGPK010000115.1 GCA_016936235.1 Candidatus Fermentibacteraceae bacterium
AACTGGTGGAGAGGGGTCTCGCAATCATGCACTGCCCGGCTGTGGACAGCGTATTCCTCAGGGCGAACGGCAGCTTCGT
Source organism: Candidatus Fermentibacteraceae bacterium (assembly GCA_016936235.1). Lineage (GTDB taxonomy): Bacteria > Fermentibacterota > Fermentibacteria > Fermentibacterales > JCC-6 > Aegiribacteria. The sequence continues at coordinate 80 of JAFGPK010000115.1, forward strand.
ATGCTGGGATGATGCTGGGAGTGACCACATCCTGACGGAATTATCCTCTGAAAGCGGCACTTCATGGCTCGATATCCTGGAGAACACCCGCTCCTATGTTGCGCAAGCCCTCCGGGATGACAGGCTGCCAGATCCGTCGGTTTGCCCGGGATGCTACTGCCTGTCAGCCGTCAGTCGGGGCAGATTCGATCCCCTGTCACTGGATGTTGTCCAGGTCGAGCCCTCTGCCAGGTGCGACCTGCGGTGCGTTGCCTGTGCCACCACCGAAGAGCGGGACAGACTTTCTCCTCCCCTCGACCTCTCACCGGCAGTTTTCCGCAGGATTCTCGAGGATCTGGGATCAAGGGGTATGACCGTAAATACCTTCGACTTCTCAGGACACGGAGAACCGCTGAAGAATCCACGGTTGTTCACCCTTACATCCATGGCCAGGAAATTCTATCCCGGAACCTTTATCACTGTCTGCACCAATGGACAGGGTGAGTTCAACGATGAAGTACTCACTTCCGGGATCGACCAGGTACAGGTGGCCGTGGACGGGATCGACCAGGAGAGTTACGGGAAGTACAGGGTTGGTGGTGATTTCAGGATGGCATGGAACTACCTCTCCGGACTTTCCGCTCACTCAAGTCGCATTGCAGGTACAAGGGCTGTGTGGAGGTACATCCTTTTCAGTCACAATTCCAGCCCATGGCACCTCGAAAGGGTCTGGAAAATGGCGGCGGACGCGGGAGTCGATGAGGTGAGGTTCATTTTCACCCACAGGGGACCATGGTCGGAGAACATCCAGTCAGGTTCAGATCTGGTGAGGATTCTGTCGGGTGTAGGTGTTCCGGGCAGGAGCCTCAGGATCGATACCCTGAGATCCCTGAAGATGAGGAGCAGGTTGAGGGATAAGCTAAAGACGCGTAAGGGGATCCATTCGATCCTGAGAAGGACATGGAACGGGTTACGCGCCGGAAGGCGGGGGCCGACCTCCCTTCCATTCATGACCACGGATTTCTGCAGGCTGGATATCCGTGAGCTCCGCCGGTTCGCGAGAACGGCGATAGGCCATGCCCGGAGAGGAAGGACCGGAGACGCCCTGGACATTCTGAGGCACGTGGAGAGGCTGGCTGATCTCCCGGCCAGGCATAACAGGTCCTACCGACGCGACGAGATGATCGGGTCGCTGGGAAAGGGTTATGATGAACTGAAGTGCCATCTCGGAGCGGTTGGGAAGATGGATTGAGGACGCGGGTAACCGGAATACTGAGGCTCCTCGGTCTGCAGGCCGCGGCTAGGAGGATCTACAGGAATGGTGCCGGATACATCCGGGACTCAGTATGGAGGTTCTCTCCACGTTCTGTGAAGGAAGACAACTGTTTGCCCGTGCCTCCACCGAGCCTCTGCTTTCTGGCTGCGGACAGCTACAACCCCCTGCATTTCCTGTCTTCGGGCAGGAAGGGAGCCGTGACTGTGAGGAGACTCCTGCAGAGTGCCGGCAGGCCTCTGGTTGGTTTCCGGTCGGTACTTGATTTCGGATGCGGATGCGGGAGGATAGCCCGTCACATGAGGGACTACCTTGAAGGCATCTCATTCATCGGGACTGACATCGATCCGGTACAGGTCCGCTGGGTCCGTGGGAAAATGCCTCCCTTCGATTTCACCCTGACCGGACCATCTGCGGCGTTGCCTTTTCCAGACGGGAATTTCGACCTGGTGCTTGCGGTGGCGGTGTTTCCCTGGCTGGACGAAACCGCCCAGCTGAAGTGGATGGAAGAACTGGGGAGAGTACTCGAACCGGGTGGAGTCCTTCTAGTCACTCTCAAAGGTGAGAACAGGCGCGGTGAACTTTCGGAAGAGCAGCTCGAGGCCTTTGATTCAGGTTGTCCGGTGGTCATAGAGCCGGGGAGCTCGGGAACCCGCTACTGCCTCAGCTACAACCCGGAGAGTTACGTCAGACATGTTCTCGCAGACGGTTTCGATGTTCTGTTCTTCAGCCCAGGCGGTTCCGAGGACACGAACCAGGACGCCTGGGTGCTGACCAGGTCCTGCGGGGAAGCAGCGGGAACTGAGTCCATCTGATCGCATGCGTCGCCGGACGCATGGACCGTCTTTGCCCCGGTAGTCTTTGCCCCGGTGCGGGGCCCATGTTATTGTAGATTCGTATATGACTGTGAACAGCTGGCAGGAATATTCGGGAGGTGGTGGTCGCTGACTACCGAGATCGCGCTGACGCTGGGAGTTCTGGGCCTGACGGTCATACTCTTCGTCACTGAGCTGTTCCGAGTGGACGTCACCGCCATTCTGGTCATGCTGCTTCTACCCTGGCTGGGACTGGTGGAGCCTCTCGAAGCCTTCTCCGGTTTTGCCAGCAACGCGGTGATAGCGATGATGGCCGTAATGATACTGGGCTACGGGATCGATGCGTCCGGGGCTATGAAGAGACTTGCGACTCCCATCACCAGGGCGGCCGCCGGCAGCGAATCCAGGCTCCTGGGCATGGTATCCGCAGCAGTAGGTCTCGCATCGGCCTTCATGCAGAACATAGGGGCCACCATACTCTTCCTTCCCGCCGTGAGGAGGATATCCAGGCAGTCCGGTTTCAGTCTCCCCAGGCTGTTGATGCCGCTTGGTTTCGCAGCAATCCTCGGAGGTACGCTGACCATGGTTGCCAGCGGGCCGATGATCATACTCAACGATCTGCTCAGGCAGGGGGGGCAGGACCCTTTCGGGCTGTTCAGCGTAACTCCAGTGGGTCTCGCCCTCCTGGGGGCGGGGATAGTCTACTTCCTTGTGGCCGGCAGGCGCCTGCTCCCGCGGTCCGAACCCGGTGATCTGGAGGAGGATCTTGCGGAGGAGTGGGACATACCTGCATCGGTTCGCATCGTGGACATCCCGCTCGAGAGTCCCCTGGTGGGCAGGACCGTGGAGGAGGCTGACCTCTGGGAGAACGGCGGTCTGCATATCCTGGCCCAGTCCAGGCGCGGCGACGTTCTCTTCTCTCCCTGGCGCGGGACCGTGTTCAGCGCAGGGGACCGGTACGCCCTGATAGGGGAGCAGGCACCGCTTCAGAGTTTCATTGAGGCGAATGGTCTGAAAGTGGAGGGAGGCCCCTGTGATCTCAGGAAGAAACTGGAATCGGAGGACGCAGGCTTCGCCGAGGTGGTGGTCCGTCCACGATCACAGGTGCAGGGAAGGAGCATAAGACAGATAGCCCTGCGGAAGAGGTTCGGCGTAGAGCCGCTCGTGGTTGTCTCGGCAGGGGAGAGATACAGGGGCGACATCTCGGACCGTCCCCTCAGGGGAGGCGATACCCTTGTGGTGCACGGCCCCTTTTCCAGCATCGCAGCGCTTGGAAGGAGCGGGGATTTTCTGCTCACAGGGAAGGTGCCCGAGACCAGGGGCCTGCCGGAGCGGCCTCTCCTGGCAGTTGCGATGTTCGCCCTGGGTATCGCTCTGGCGATACTGGGATTCCGCCTGAGCCTCAGCCTCATGACCGCTGCGACCGGAATGGTCCTGCTGAGAGTCATCACCATCGACGAAGCCTACAGGGCAGTGGAATGGAGGACCGTCTTCCTCCTTGCCGGCCTGCTTCCCCTGGGTCTGGCCATGGAGAGGAGCGGCGCCGCCTCCTATCTTGCATCAGCCGCTGTTTCAATGGTCAGCGGGACCCATCCCCTTCTGCTGATGACTGCAGTTGCGGTCCTGGCTACGCTTTTCACGCTTTTCATGTCCAACGTGGCCGCAACGGTACTGCTTGCGCCCCTGGCCATGATTATGGGAGCTGACTGGGGCATGGACCCCAGGGCTCTTGCCATTCTGGTAGCGGTCTGCGCGTCCAACTCCTTCGTGCTGCCCACTCACCAGGTGAACGCCCTCCTGATGGCCCCCGGGGGTTACAGGAATACCGATTACATGAAAGCCGGCGGCGGAATGACACTGCTTTTCATAGCCGTGGCAGTACCGCTGGTTTACCTTCTCTTCGCATAGGAAGGAGAATCCTGAATGTTGCTGAAGCATTTCTTCGTACCCAAGCTGGCCCACAGCTCCTACCTGCTTGCGGGTGACCGGACCTGCGCAATAATAGATCCGTGCAGGGACGTGCAGATGTACCTGGACGCGGCCGAGGAACTCGACCTCAGGATCGCTCACATACTGGAGACCCACCTCCATGCCGACTTCGTCTCAGGTCACATGGAGCTTGCCAGCCTCACGGGAGCCGAGGTATTCGCTCCGGCTTCGGCCGGCTGCGCTTTCCCGCACCGGGCTCTGTCCGAGAATGACATCTTCAGGCTGGAGGATATGACCATAAGGGTGATGGAGACGCCGGGTCATACCCCGGAGCATATTGCCTACGTGGTAACGGACACCTCCAGGGGTGATGAACCTGTCGGTGTCTTCTGCGGCGACACCCTGTTCGTCGGGGACGTGGGCAGGCCGGACCTTTTCCCTGGCAGGGCAATGGAACTGGCCGACAAGCTGTATGACAGTCTCGGCAGGTTACTGGAACTGCCGGATTTCTGCGAGGTCTACCCGGCCCATGGAGCCGGTTCGCTCTGCGGAAGGGCGATGGGAGCCAAATGGCGCAGCACCATAGGCTTCGAGCGCCGATTCAATCCCGCCCTGCAGATCCACGACAGGGACGAGTTCATAAGGTCCCTGACCACGGACATGCCGCCGGCGCCTGACCACTTTTCCAGGTGCAGCGATATCAACAGAAAGGGTCCGGCCCTGTCGGGCAGCCTTGCTCCCCTGAAGAAGATGGCGCCGAGGGACTTCAGGGAAGCGGTCGAGGCCGGGGATGCACTTGTGCTGGATATAAGGCGTTACGACGCCTTCGGAGGTCAGCATGTGCCCGGTTCCTGGAGCATAGACTTCACCGGTAACTTCCCTACATTCGCAGGATGGGTCCTTCCTCCGGACAGGGACATCTACCTCGTTGCCACCGACGGAGCTGAAGCGGGACAGGCGGTCACGTGGCTCCGGAGAGTGGGTCTGGACCGATCGGTGGGCTGGCTGGACGGCGGAATGTTCGCCTGGGCCACCCACGGGCTTCCGACAGCCCACCTGCCGCAGCTTTCGGTGCTGGAGGCCGGCGAACTGCATAAGGAGGGAATGACCCTGCTGGATGTAAGGGCTCCTTCGGAGTTTGAGGATTCCCACGTGAACGGCGCCTTGAACATATCCGCACCGGACCTGAGGACCAGGTTTGACGAAGTGGACCGCAACAGCGATGTCATGCTGGTGTGCAGCACGGGGCACAGGTCCACGCTGGCCGCCAGCATCCTGATGTCCAGGGGCTTCTCGAAGCTCCACAACGTTGCAGGCGGCATGAAGGGACTCAGTGCCGCTGCTCTGGCGCCTGCCTGCGTTATGTGCACCATCCCCCACGGACCCAAGCTCCTGGTGCGCAAGGTGGGGGACACCATCGAGAAACCGAGGGTAAGCTGAGGGGAGTGTCATGGAAGGCGTCCTGGCAAATGTCATGAACTACACCGCATCGGCTGCCGAGCTGGCAGCCGCGCTGGTGGTGGCCATCGGCCTCGTCCAGGCCCTGTGGATATATGTCTTCAAGAACGTCTGCGTGCACTGCGAGATGCACCAGCATGTAAGGGGAAGGCTCAAGCTCGGACACGCGCTCTCCCTGGCGCTGGAGCTTCTGATAGGCGCGGACATCCTGAAGAGCGCCCTGAACCCTTCATGGACGGAGTTGGGTCAGCTTGGGGCGATTGTCCTGATAAGGACCGTACTCAACTACTTCCTCCTGTGGGACATGAGGATGGTGAGCCGGGAGAAGGATGACCAGTCATGAAACGTGCTCATCCCTGGAGCATGGAAGGCAACGGACATACTGAAAAGGAGGGAGGTGAGGAATGAAAGGCTCCATCGTGCTGTTCCTTGTTCTGGCGGCTTCATTGACCGCCGGCAACGTTTACGTGTGCGACTACGAGTACCAGGCGGACCTTTGCGTATACTTAGTCGATTACGAGTACCAGGCGGACCTGTGCGTGTACCCGGTGGAATACGAGTACCAGGCGGACGACGAGGACGAATTGTGGTTCTTCGTCGACTACGAATACCAGGCGGACGTGCTGATATACTACGTGGACTACGAGTACCAGGCGGACCTGAACGTGTATTTCGTGGATTACGAGTACCAGGCTGGGTGGGAGGAGCCCGGCAAATGGACCGGCCGCCTCCACTGATACCGATTATTCACGTTGCTCAATTAAATGGGGACGGTCGCCTTTTATTCGGAGAAGGTGATTAAAACAGCTATTTCTTCTTGAAGATGCCCTTCCACCTCGCGGACTCGATGGTTGAAGGTATCTTGCCGCTGCCGAGAGTACCGACCGGTTCCGTCACATAGAAGATGTCAGGGTCTATCGTCCTTACCTCCTGCATGATCCCCTTGAATTCCTTTCTGGCGCAGACGATGTACAGCTCCGTAACGGTCCCTGTCATCCCGGTGCCCTGGAACTCCGTCACACCGAAGCCCATTTCCCTTATCCTCGTGGCAAGTCTGTGGGCTGAATCCCTGGCCATGATCTTTATCACCATGCTTCCCATAGCCAGACGTCGCTCTATCATGATCCCGATGACGTTCCCGGTCGCGAAACCCAGCGCGTAGAAGACTGCCATGACCGGATTCGCCTGAACCTGCCCGATAACGGCGGATATGACTCCCAGCCAGATGCTTACCTCTATGAATCCGAGAAAGAAGGCCAGGACGGTCCTTCCCTGTATGATGCTGATGGTGCGTATCGTCCCGAGGGAAACGTCAAGGACCCTTGCCAGGAAGACAAGAAGACCTGTAAGGAGAACTGTGCCAGTCATGTAATTGCCTTTCAGCGTATTTCTTCCGTAATCTCAGAAAACGCGCTAATTCGGATCCTGTATTGACAAAGAGGATACCACTTCCGGTTCCTGATGCGGTATTCTTAGCAGCTGCTGCAGATATTATTATAATCGCAGATGCAAGACTATGTTCAATGGACCAATCTGGTCAGGAGGGATCGATAATTGAGGGTTCTTTATTCATTGATGATGGCTGCCTCCGTTCTTCCATCAGCCTGCGGGGTGCAGTCAGGACCTGGTGAGGTCGTACGGGAATTCTTCCAGCACCTGCAGAATGGCCGGAGGGACAGCGCCATGGAACTGCTGGCCCCTGACCTCCATGAAGAGATGCTGGAGGAGTTCGAAGGCAAGCAGATCGTCCGGTTCACCATCGACGAGATCGACATCTCGGAAGACGGCTGTTCGGCGGCCGTCAGCTGGAATGCAGAGGTCATCGACGAGAACTCACCTGACACCGATGAGGGGAATGAGATGGAACTGACCAGGAGCAGTGACGGCACCTGGTTGATCACCGATCTCTAGACCAACCGCTGCAGATTGCGAGACTGCCGGAACCGGTCCGTTCCAGGGCATCCGGGATCACTGTATCCATTGACAGGACATGTTCGATCATCCAGAAGAGGATCGTCTGTTGACAATTTGTATATTTGGCATATAATACAAATGCCTCGAGAGGAGACGATCAATAATGGAAGACGAAAGACTCAAGAGAAGGGCACAGGTTCTTGCCGCGCTGGCCAATTCAACCAGGCTTATGATACTTGAGCACCTTGACGGAGGTGACATGACGGTATCGGAAATCACCGAGATAGCCGGTCTGGATATATCCACAATATCAAGGCATCTTGGAGTTCTGAAGAACGCCGGAATAGTGTCTTGCTCGGTAAATGGGAACAACAGGATATACACTCTCAGGGCTTCCTGCGTACTTGGTTTTCTGGACTGCGTGGATGACATTCTGCAGGAGGGAGCCGGTATCTGCGTCCGTGACATAAGAAAGCGGATGGAGGAAAGAGAGTGAACCTTCGCACTCAGTGGAAACCGTTGACCATAATGGCACTGGTGTTCCTTGGCGCATTCTTCATGCCTGAAGGGCTGCCGAGGCTGGAAGACTCAGTTATGGAATCGCTGTACCTCCTTCGAGACTATGCGAGGGAGCATGTAGTCCTTTGCCTCCTGCCGGCATTCCTGATAGCCGGGGCGATTTCGGTCTTCATAAAGGGCGAAGCTGTAATGAAGTACCTGGGAGCGGGAGCGAAGAAAGTTGTCGCCTACGCCGTTGCAGCCGTATCAGGCAGCGTGCTGGCGGTCTGCTCCTGCACCGTCCTTCCGCTGTTCGCAGGAATTTACAAACGAGGCGCGGGTCTCGGGCCGGCCACGGCATTTCTGTATTCCGGACCCGCCATCAACGTTCTGGCCATCATCCTGACGGCAAGGATACTCGGGATGAGCCTGGGAGTGGCGAGAGCGGTGGGGGCGGTTGTGTTCAGCGTTGTCATCGGTCTTCTGATGCACCTTATTTTCCGTAAAGAGGAGACCTCCAGGATCGACAGCATTGTAGCACAGCGGGAAGCCATCTCGAAGGATGAACCAATCCACAGGATAGTCTCCGTGTTTGTCATGCTTATCGCGATACTCGTATTCGCCAACTGGAGCGTGAAGACTGATTCTCCCGGACTCTGGAACATGGTCTTCACCTACAAATGGTGGATTACGGGACTTGCTGCTTTGGTCTTCGGAATGATGACTGTCAGATGGATGGGTGTGGCTTTCTGGAAGATATCGCTGGCATCCGCTGCAGTTGTGATGTTCACGATACTGGCTCCGGGAGCACCGATGCTCTCTTTTGGAGCAGGGATAATCGGGCTCGCGATATCGCTGGGCACTACGAGAGGAGAGGCTTCGCAACTTGTAGACGAGAGCTGGGGCTATGCCAGACAGATAATGCCCCTGCTCTTCGGAGGCATACTCATTGCAGGATTCCTGCTTGGCAGACCCGGCATGGAGGGAATGATCCCATCGAGGCTTGTGGAAGGTGCCGTTGGAGGCAATTCCATACTGGCAAACCTGTTCGCCTCAGTAGCCGGAGCCTTCATGTACTTCGCGACCCTCACGGAAGTGCCGATACTCCAGGGACTCATGGGAGCAGGAATGGGCAAGGGTCCCGCCCTGGCGCTCCTCCTGGCCGGACCGGCTCTGTCCCTGCCCAACATGCTGGTGATCAGGAGCGTACTGGGCACGAGGAAAACAATAACCTACGTTGCGCTGGTTGTATTGATGGCCACCGTATCGGGAATTATCTACGGCGCGATAGTCTGATGACCTTTCTTATGGTGAACAAGGAGGCAATTCAATGATGGAAGCGAAACAAATACCTTTTAAATTACTATGTATTTGTGGAATAATGATGATCGCGGTCCTGTCCTGCGGCAGGACCTCGGAAGAACCGGCAGTCAGTGATACCGTCATCAATGAAGTCAAGGATGGTCTGCCCACCCTTCTGGACCTCGGTTCTACTTCGTGCGTACCATGTCAGATGATGGAGGGCGAGCTTGAGCGACTCGACGAAATGGCAGGAGACTGCCTGGTAGTGACCTTCATCGATATCAACCTGGATCGGGATGCGGCTTCACGTCACGGCATCCGTGTCATACCTACCCAGCTGTTCCTGGCACCGGACGGGACCGAGCTCTACCGGCACGAGGGTTACATAAGCGCGGAGCAGATGCTTTCACAATGGATCGCCCTCGGTTACGACCTGAACGAAGCGGCTGAGGTTCGATGAGATGCTCCGGGAGATATTTGTAACTCTTACAGAGCTACTTTACGCTGCTCCGGCGCTTGCCATCGCTTCGGCACTGGCCTGGGGTATCCTGTCCATGATACTCAGCCCCTGCCATCTGGTCAGCATTCCCCTGATTGTCGGATATGTAGAGAAACAATCGAAATGCGATGGCGCCAGCCCCGTGGCACTGTCCACCGTCTTTGCCGTAGGGATGATCGTGGCGGTTGCGCTTACAGCGCTCGTAACCGGTCTGCTCGGCAGGCTGATAGGGGATATAGGTTCATTTGGGTATATCGTTCTGTCCCTTGCGGTGGTCTACGCCGGTCTTTCCATTATCGGATGGGTCCCACTTCCCGTAAGCGGGTCGAATGCAGGAAAGCATGCTGGAAGGGTGAGTCGCTCGAAATGGGGCGGCTTTCTCCTGGGGTTGCTGTTTGGTGCGGCCCTGGGTCCCTGCACATTTGCCTTCATGGCTCCGGTTCTGGGCCTCATCCTCGCGATATCTTCGGAAAGACTCCTTCTCGCTGTCGGGCTTGGTCTAGCCTTCGCCGCAGGGCATGGCGGAGTTGTCGTCCTGGCCGGGTCGCAGACAGGAAGGATCGAGAAACTGGCCGGATGGTCCGCTGGGAGCAGGTCCGCTGCCGTCATCAAGAGAGTCAGCGGCATACTTGTGGTGGCGGGCGGCATATACCTGCTCCTGAAGGCATTGAGAATAGTCTGACAGTATGGATGAAAGGAGTCCTGATATGAAGATACAGATACTGGGCATGGGATGCCCCAAGTGCAGGAAACTCTACGAATCGGTGGAGAAAGCGGTGGGAGAGCTGGAACTTGCTGACGTCCAGCTTGAGAAGGTGGAGACACTTTCCGCCATCTCCGACATGGGAGTGATGATGACGCCGGCCCTGGCCATAGACGGTAACGTCTGCGTTGCCGGCAGGGTCCCATCCGTCGATGAGATAAAGAAGTTCATTCAGGAAGGCTGATAGAGGAAGGAACGACATATGGCCGCAAAAGCCTGCATAACAAAGAAATCAGGAGGACTGGGTTTCTTCGAGCGGTGGCTTACCCTGTGGGTGGTTCTCTGCATTGCCTTTGGAATACTGCTGGGCAAACTCGCCCCCAACATCGCATCTGCCCTGGACGGTCTCTCGATCATGTCCGGAGGTGCTCCGGTGATCTCAATACCCATCGCAGTATGTCTGTTCTTCATGATGTACCCCATAATGGTCAAGATCGATTTCGGAGAGGTGCTGAAGGCCGGACGGAACATGAAGCCGGTGGGCCTTACACTCTTCATCAACTGGATGGTGAAGCCATTCACAATGCTGGGCATATCACTTCTCTTCCTCGGCGTTCTGTTCAGGGGTTTCATCGGCCCGGACGCCATGGATCTTGTCAAGCTTCCAACAGGGCTGGACCTGCCCGTGGGGGCCGCTCACGGCATAGGGACCGTCGTGCTGGAGAACGGAGTGAAGATGCTGCAGATACCTCTCTGGCGGTCCTACCTTGCGGGTTGCATCCTGCTCGGTATAGCCCCCTGCACCGCCATGGTACTTGTATGGGGGTTCCTGGCCAAGGGGAATGACGGGCACACACTGGTCATGGTTGCCATCAACTCCCTGGCCATGCTCTTTCTCTACGGACCCCTGGGAGGTTTCCTGCTGGGCGTGGGCAGGCTACCGATCCCCTGGCAGGCGCTTCTGCTTTCCATCGGTATCTACGTGGCCCTGCCGCTGGTAGCGGGTTACCTTTCGAGGAAGATCATCATCAGGACCAGGGGCGCAGAATGGTTCGAGAGGAAATTCCTCCATCTGCTTACTCCTGTCACGATTTCTGCTCTGCTGATCACACTTGTGCTGCTGTTCTCCTTCAAGGGCGACGTCATCCTGGCCAGACCCCTGACCATTCTATGGATCGCCGTACCGTTGTTCATCCAGACCAACCTGATATTCTGGCTCGGCTACTGGCTGGCAAAAAAACTGAGACTCACGTATGAGGACGCCGCTCCTTCAGCCATGATAGGCGCGTCAAACCACTTCGAGGTTGCAATCGCAACTGCGGTCATGATTTTCGGCCTATCATCCGGGGCGGCGCTGGCGACTGTAGTGGGAGTCCTTATCGAAGTACCGGTGATGCTGATGCTGGTCAAGATCTGCCTCCGCACCAGGCACAGCTTCAGACACGAACTGCAGGGCGAGGCAGCATGATAATGGGAATCAGTATGGCTGGCTGATCATATCCGGGTGCGACCTCGATTGGCGGCTAGAAAGGTTAATCAACGATTAACAATATGAGCGCATAGTCCACTCCAGTTCCAGGATTATCCTGCTGATACGCCACATATCCGGAAACCGGAGGACTGTCCATGATCCCTATCATGTCATCGATACGCAAGACACTTATCTGGAACAGCGGGTTTCTGAATCTTGCCGACATTATCAGGACTTCGATCTTCAGAAGAGTACTGGATTCATGCATCAAGAACCCGAGTATCATGAGGGTCGCATCCATGAAGATCCTGCACAACTTCTGCATGCATCCCAGGGAGATCCGACTCATAACTCAGGTGCTTCGAAGCAGGGGACCCTGCAGGTTGCTGATCTTCGGCCTGGGGAATGACAGCACCTACTGGAGGCTGGTGAACGGTGGAGGCAGGACCGTTTTCATCGAAGATGATCCAATCTGGCTGGAAAGGATCACCAGAATGGATCCCGAGATCGAAGCGTTCCTTGTTAGTTACGGAACCAGGCGCGTTGAATGGAAGAGACTACTTCGAAGACCGGATGGACTCCAGATGTACCTTCCCACCGCAGTGCTCGACCGGGAATGGGACGTGATCCTGGTGGATGCCCCGAAAGGAGCAAGAGCGGACAATCCGGGAAGGATGAAGAGCATATTCATTGCCTCGCTGCTCAGGGCATCTGATTCGGACGTATTTATCCATGATTGCAACAGGGAGGTGGAAAGGGTATACAGCGAAAGGTACCTTGGTAAGAAGGATCTCAAGAGACAGGTGATCCGATTGAGGCATTATTGCTATTCAGAATATCCCGATAAGGATGAAGTATCCGAGCCTTTCACGGTTCGGGTCCCATTCGAAGTGCTTACGGAGACTGCCCGATAGAAGGATGGCATCAATCCGGATGCATGGGCCAACCGGGGCGAATGGAGAATCAGGGAAGCCCTTGTCCTCAACAACCGGACTCCTGACTTCGATGAACAGCAGGAGGATAAAGAAGGGTCTTGTCTTCTTCTGCATCATAACCCTGGTTTCCCTCACCGTTCTGTTCGTGCTGACCCGTTCCCAGGGCTTGCTGGTGGCCTTCAGCAATTACGATCTCAGATACCTTTCAGTCACTTTCATTCTTCTCCTTGTGGATGTGGCGCTGGGGAGTTACAGGAACCATGTGTTCATGAAGAAACTGGACGGATCGGTGGATTTCATGACCAGCCTCAGGGCCAATCTGGCAAACACTTTCGTCGGTGCCGTCACACCTTCGCAGGGAGGAGGCGGACCGGCGCAGTTCTACGTCTACCACCGCAAAGGAGCTTCCATCGGCCAGGCGGTTTTCGTAGCCGCGTTCAACTACCTGTCGACCCTCATAGTGTTCATATCCGGAGCCGTGCTTGCGCTGCTTCTTCTATCGGATCGTTTTCAGGGAAGATTCGATGGATTGATACTGCTCTGCTTCATCGTGTTCTCCACGGAGTTCGCTCTCCTGACGCTGGCACTGTCAAGACCGTCGCTCTTCATTCGATTGCTCGGAGGTATCACAACGAGGCTCTTGCGCAAATCCCCGGGACTGGGTAGACGCATGGCCAGACTGACGGATCGGATCTCCATGGAAATAGGGGCTTTCCGGGATTCCTCCAGGGATTTTTTCAGTCGCAACATACTGATGATCCCCCTCAGCCTATTTCTGACGCTGGTGCTCTACCTGAACAAATACGTGATAGCCTATACGGTGCTCCTTGGGATGGGTATCCAGAGCGATTTCATGACCGTGATCGCCATCCAGGCCATTCTCATGTGCATCATCTACTTTTCTCCAAGCCCCGGCGGAAGCGGGATCGCAGAGTTCAGCACAGCAGCCCTTATGTCCACTTTAATACCGGAGTCACGCCTCGGCATCTTCTCGCTCCTTCAGAGGTCATTCCTTCTCTACCTGCCAATGCTGATGGGCGCCTTCGTTATCTTTCACGAACTCAGGGTCCTTGCATCAGGCATCGGCACAGATAGACAGATTGGAGATCCCGCCGTCGGCTCCCCGGTCTAGATCCGCCGTCAGTTCACTTTCCTGCTTCACATGCAGTTAACAATGGTGTTTTATTCATTTACACGATGGAAGCATCATCAGAATTCAGAATCAGCGTTTTTACCCGTTTTTGCTGGAAGGGAAGGAATCATGCTTCTTCAGGGAAGGCAACTCAATAGACCTGTAAAAGTGGACATGCATGTTCATTCCAAGTACTCCGAGCATCCCTCGGAGTGGTTCCTCAAGCGACTTGGGGCGAAGGAATCCTATACGGATCCGGAAACGATATACAGGATGGCAATTGAAAGGGGCATGGACTTCGTCACGATTACGGATCACAACCGAATCAAGGGATCTCTGCTCCTGACAGAGGAGCACCCGTACGATACCTTTACCGGTGTGGAGTTCACAACTTATTTCCCGGAGGACAACTGCAAGATACATGTGCTGGTATACGGACTCGATTACGACGAGTTCGAGGAAATACAGCGTATCAGAAACAACATCTACCATCTCAGGAGTTACCTCGGGGAGAGGCAGCTTGCGCATTCGGTGGCGCATGCCACATATCCGGTGAATGGAATGCTGGAGATAGAGCACCTGGAGAAGCTGATACTGATGTTCAACGTCTTCGAGGGAACCAACGGAGGCCGGAACAAGGTCAACAATCATACCTGGACCAGGGTTCTCGAGTCCCTGGACGAGAACAGACTGGAAGACCTTAGACTCAAGCATGGAATAGAACCATGGGGTCCAACGCCCTGGATCAAAGGGCTTACCGGGGGTTCCGACGACCATGCCGGTCTGTTCATCGGCCAGACCTGCACGCTGGTCGAAGCCTTGTCTCCATCCGAGTGCCTTCAGGAAATCAGGAGGGGGCAGGCCCAGAGCCAGGGCAGGAGCAACAACTACCAGTCCCTGGTCTTCACCGTGTACAAGATCGCCTATGAATTCTCCAGGGACAAACCCAGTGCTGCCTCGCGAAGCCTCTTCAGCTCACTCACCGAATACATTTTCGAGAGACGGAACTTCAAGTTCAGAGAAAAGGTCTTCCTGAAGAAGCTGGCCACATCAAGGGGACGGCAGGCCAGATTGTACAGGATCATCAACGAGTTGATTGATGAGATCAATCAGCACAGGGACGATCCGATGCAGAATAAGCTGGACATACTCTACGCACGCATCGCGGAACTATCCGATGAGTTCGTCAGAGTCCTGGTTAAGTCCATCAAGAAGGACGTTAACGAAGGGGATGTGGTTGGTTTCATTACAAACGCTTCAGCCTCGATTCCCGGCGTGTTCCTTCTGCTGCCGTTCTTCACCGCCGTAAGGGACATGTTCTCAAACAAGACCCTTCTTGACAGGCTGGAACGGGACTACCTGAAGCCAAGCAAGAGAGGCAGGGACATGAGGGTTCTCTGGTTCACGGATACCTTCACCGATCTGAACGGTGTCTCTGTTACGCTGGACAAGATCTCGAGGTTAGCTGCGGAGAATACCCCGGGTTTCAGGATCGTGACCGCGCTTTCACAGGATGAAATGGAGAGAACTTTTTCCGACAACGTCATTTTGCTCCCATATATCGACTCCTTCAGTCTGCCCGGCTACGAGAAATACGTTATGAAGGTCCCATCCATACTGAAGTCTCTTGACCTCATCTCTCGCTTCGAACCGGACCGCATCTACATATCCACTCCGGGGCCAGTGGGTCTGACCGGCCTGCTGATCGCGAGGCTGATGAACACTGAAGTAACTGGATTCTACCACACCGACTACGCGAAACAGGTTACCAAGATCGTCTCCGATGAATCAGTCAACGATATTATTGAGGGATACATCAAGTGGTTCTACAGTTGCTTCGACGAAGTCCGCGTGCCAACGGACGAGTACATAGGCATTCTCCGGCATCGGGGGTACGAGTTCAAGAGGGTGGTGAAGTTCTTCAGAGGGATAGATACTGACCTGTTCTCTCCGGGAAGGACTGTCAATCCTCGATTCACCTACAGTCAGATGGATCTGTCAGAACCCGTTCTCGCATACACCGGAAGGATATCCAGGGACAAGGATTTGAACATAGCCTTCGAGGCCTACCGGCGAATCCTGGATGAGTATCCCGGTACAGTCTTCCTGGTGGCCGGTGACGGTCCATACCTCGAGGATCTTAGGGAAGAATGGTCGGGTGTTCCCGGCATCGTTTTCCTCGGGCTGATCCCGAACCACGAGCTGCCGGGGCTATATTCCAGGGCGGACCTGTTCGTTTTTCCAAGCGAATCCGATACCTTCGGTATGTCGGTGCTGGAGGCGCAGTCCTGCGGGGTACCGGCAGTGGTGTCTTCCGTTGGGGGACCCAGCGAGATAATAGAGGACGGAGTGACCGGTATGGTGGCCCGGGCGGGTGACATAGAAGACTGGACAAGGAAGATAGTTGAGATCATCCGAATGAAGACGTCGGATGACGAGGCATACCAGTCAATGTGCAGGAACTCCAGAGAGAGGGTGATGACGCACTTCGACTGGAACAGTGTCTTCGACAGCCTGTTCTCCCTGTATGACGCAGAGGTCAGTTGAAGCAGTAGAGGCGATGGTTCGATCGATGGCAGGAGCAACTGAAAAGATGCTGTTCCACTATTCCACATAGCAATTGTGTCCATCCGACATAACGCATATATTCCACCTTCATAAGCGGTAAATACAAGCAACCATCATGAAGGGAAGGTCAGGAATGAGGAGCCTCTCAGCCCTGCTGCTTCTAGTGTGCGGTTTCGCCTTTGCATCGGAACTCTCCGGCGTCGTCACCATCTTCCATGCCGGCAGTCTGTCGGTTCCACTTGAGATCATCGAGGAGCGGTTCGAGACGATGCATCCCGGCGTTGATGTCCGGAGGGAATCAGCGGGAAGCGTCGCCTGCGCCAGGATTATCACCGAACTCGGCAGAGAGGACTGCGATATCATGGCCTCCGCCGATTACACAGTGATCGACGACATGCTCATACCGGATTACACTGAATGGAACGCCGTCTTCGCCACCAACAGGATGGTCGTCGCCTATACCCCCGGGAGCAGGCATGCGGACGAGATAAACTCCGACAACTGGATCGATATCCTCGCAATGGACGAAGTGGAGTGGGGCCATTCTGATCCCGATGCGGATCCCTGCGGTTACAGGACCCTGCTCGTTCTGCAGCTGGCGGAGGAGTATTACGGAATCCCCGGCTTCTACGAGACTCTACTGACCAACAGGGACGAGAGGAACATCCGGCCCCGTTCAGTGGAGCTGATATCCCTCCTGGAGAGCGGCCATCTGGACTATGCGTTCGAGTATCTCTCCGTTGCCGTTCAGCATGATCTGCAATATGTCGACCTGCCTCCCGAGATCAACCTGGGAGACCCCGACAAGGCAGACATGTATGCCACCGCATCCACCGTGATCGCGGGAAGCTCTCCTGGTGAGACAACTGCGGTATCAGGCGCGCCTATCGCTTATGGCATAACCCTGCTGTCGAATGCGTCCAACAGCGAGGCGGCCGTAGCATTCCTGGAGTACATGCTGTCCCCGGAAGGCGGACTTGCGGTGCTGGATGAGCTTGGACAGCCCCCGTTCGTTCCGTGCAGGCTTTCATCCGGTACTGTTCCGGGCTCCGTACCCGCATCACTGACGGGACTCGTGGAGCAACTGTGAGGTCAGGCC
>JAFGPK010000116.1 GCA_016936235.1 Candidatus Fermentibacteraceae bacterium
ATAGACGCCGATGACACGCTCTGGGAGAGCGCCCTGTTCTTCCAGAGGACGGAGGAGGATTTCCTCAACCTGATGTCCGCTCTGGGCGCTTCCGCGGAGGACGTGAGACGGACGGTCCACCGGAGGGACATCGAGAGGCTGTCGGTCACGGGCTACGGTGCCGAGCCGTACATGGACACGCTGGACTCCATTCTGAGGGAGTACTTTCCGGAACCCCCTGGCTGGGCGGCGACCTCTCTCGAGGATATGAGGAGATGCCTTCTGGGGCACCCCGTCGTACTGACACCGGGAGCGGTCGCGACCCTGAAGATGATCTCCGGCATGCCATTCTACTCCGTTGTCTACACAATGGGAGAGGAGGTCCACCAGAGAGACAAGTTCAAGAGGTCGGGTCTTGACGCAGTGGTGGATGAGTTAACAATAGTGCCCGAAAAAACCGTTGATTCCCTTCGCGAGATACTCCGACTCAGGGGATTCTCTCCCGAACGCACCATTCTTGTTGGGAACAGCCCCAGGTCGGATATAAACCCGGCAACGACCCTTGGTCTTTCCGCCGTATTCCTGCAGCGTGAACTCACATGGTCTCTGGAACATGAGGAGTTATCGCACCCTCATATGGTCGTTGAGATAAATGAATTCAACGAGCTCCTGAAGGTGCTCGATAGTTTTCTGGACAAGGATGCGTCAATGACGGGCAAGCAATCGTCAGCATCCGAATGGAGGTGCCGGCAATGAACCTGATGGATGTCCTGGATCCCGAACTCATAGTATTCTCTCCCGATCTCACCGACAAGGAGGATGTGCTGAGGAAGATATCTTCGATGGCGGCGGTGAAAGACCTTGTCGGCAACGCGACTGAGGACGAGGTCTACGATGCATTCTTGACGCGGGAATCTCTGGGTTCCACCGGCTTCGGTCACGGTGTCGCAATCCCCCATTGCAGGATCGCGGGTGCCGGAGGTTTTCTGGCGGGTATGATCATCACTCCAAAGGGAATCGACTTCGATTCCATAGACGGAGAGAGCGTTCGGATATTCCCCTTCGTAGTGGGACCCGAATCGGAGGCGAAGGAATACCTCAGAATCCTCTCCTCCATAGCCCAGCTGCTCAGGAGCGAGACGGTGAGAAAGCAGATTCTTTCACTGGCGTCCACCGAAGAGGTGCACAGGTTCCTCAAGGAGCAGACCCGGGTGGAGGATACGGCACCGTCGCGCAGGCCCGGCATGAAGATGATGCACGTCTTCGTGCAGAACGAGGACCTTTTCGACGATATACTGCAGATATTCACCGGTTCCGACTCGGTCTCCGCCGTTGTCCTCGAAACACATGAATCAACCGATTACCTGATGAAGGGGCCTTTCTTCGCCGGTTTCTGGGACACAAGCGTTCAGCGGTTCAACCGCCTGATCGTGGCAGTCATCAGGGACGAACTTGTGAACGGCGTGGTCAGGAGCATCGAGTACGCCTGCGGCAAGCTGGCCGACAGGGACGATGTTCTGGTTACCGTGACCGACCTGCACTACACTCTCGGCTCTCTGAGCATATAGGTGCCGGCGACCTTATGGACAGCATCCCGATACTGGTAATAATAGGGGTCGCCACCATAGCGGCCCTTTATTCCGGCAAGACCGTGAGAAAGGCGGGACTGCCGTCCCTTCTGGGTTACATGATACTGGGCGTTATCATCGGTTCCTCGGTGCTGTCGCTGATCGGGGAGACGGAACTTGTCAGTCTGCAGTTCGTCACGGAGATAGCCCTGGGTTTCGTGGCCTTCACCATCGGCGCCGAACTGAATTTCAGGGTTCTGAAGCGCCTCGGCACCGGTATAATCCTCATAATCCTTGCCGAGTCCTTCGCGGCGTTCACAATAGTGTTCCTTGCCGTATACCTGTTCTGCGGAGACCTTCCCCTGGCGCTTCTGTTCGGCGCACTGGCCCCGGCCAGCGCTCCCGCCGGAACGGTTGCCGTCATCCAGGAATACAAGGCCAGGGGCAACCTCACGAAGGCTCTCTACGCAGTGGTAGGATTCGATGACGGCCTTGCTGTGATCATCTTCGGCTTTGCCGCTGCCCTGTCCACCAGGCTGCTTCAGGCGGAGGCTTCAGTCGTCACCGGCGGTCTTCTGCAGGGTATCCTCGAACCTCTGGGGGAGGTGGGCCTGAGCCTTTTGACGGGCGTCGTGGTCGGTTACCTGTTCTCGACCCTCGCAAGGAGGCTGAAACCAGTCAGCGAAGCGCCGTCGCTGATCTTCGGCTTCATTGCCCTTACGGTGGGTCTGTGCCAGTGGCTCGGCATATCCCTCATACTCACCTGCATGGTTGTCGGGATGGTCCTGGCCAACACCACCTCCACCGTTTCCGTAAGGAACATAGTCGGGCAGCTGAGGGATTACATGCATCTCCTGTTCATACTCTTCTTCTTCATTGCCGGGGCCCATCTGAAGATATCCGCCCTTCCGGCCCTGGGGACGCTCGGGATCATCTATATCTTCGCCAGGGCGGGCGGTCTTATGGGGGGAGCATGGCTTGGAGCCGTCGTGGGAAGATCAGAGAGCAAGATCAGAAAGTACCTGGGTCTGGGGATCCTGTCGCAGGCCGGAGTGGCCATCGGGCTCTCGCTCCTTGTCCAGCAGTTCTGTACGGAGATAGGGACCAGGCACTCACTGGAGATAGGGGCGGTGGTGATCACGACAATTACAGCCACCAGCATCGTTTTCGAGATCGTGGGACCGATCTGCGCGAAGTACGCACTCAGCAGGGCCGGGGAGATCCCGTCGGAGAAGGAGGACTGAAACCCGCGCCATGAACCTCCATATAGCCACCATTCTGCTGATAGGGATCGCTGTTTCCCTTGGCCTTTATACAGGGAAGCTGGCAAGGAGGGCGGGTCTTCCCTCACTCATAGGTTACATGCTTCTTGGAGCCGTGATGGGGTCCTCGTTCCTCGACATCTTCTCCGCGGAGGTGCTTCGCGGTCTCGGCTTCATAACTGACATAGCGCTGGGCTTCGTCGCCTTCAGCATCGGCTCCGAACTGAACCTGGCGGCGCTGAGGAAACTGGGCCGGGGCATCACGACCATTCTCCTTTTCGAGACCATGATCACATTCGTCCTGGTGACCGCCTCGGTACTGATAATAACGGGCGACTGGCCCTTCGCCCTCATATTCGGGGCCATGGCGCCGGCGACGGCCCCAGCGGGCACCGTCGCGGTCATACAGGAGTACAGGGCGAAGGGGGACCTGACCCAGGCGCTGTACGCCGTGGTCGGGTTCGATGACGGCATAGCGGTCCTGATATTCGGGTTCGCCGCAGCGATAAGCGAATCCCTGCTGGCAGCGGAGACCGGCGGCTCATCGCACATCCTGAGAACGGCGGGGGAACCCGCCCTTGAGATACTTGCCAGCATCGCAACAGGCCTGGTCCTGGGGTTCATCTACACGAAGCTTGTCTCCGTCCTGCGGTCACACGACGATATCCCGGCTCTGACGTTCGGGTTCGTGTGCCTCTCCGTCGGCCTTGCCGTCACTTTCGGGTTCTCGCCCATACTTACGCCCATGGCCGTGGGATTCGCCCTGAGCAACACATCCATGAAGGAGACCGGTATCGTTGCCGGCAGGCTGAGGTCCCTCATGCCACTGGTATTCGTTCTGTTCTTCTTCATAGCCGGCACCCATCTCAGGATCGGGTCCCTTAACTCACTGGGACTTGTGGGCATCACCTACATCGCAGCGAGGTCTCTGGGCAAGGTAGTCGGAGCTGGACTGGGCGCCAGGGCCGGAGGGGCTTCACCGGTGCTGAGGAAGTATCTGGGGATAGGCCTGCTGTCGCAGGCGGGTGTGGCCATAGGCCTGGCAATAGCCACTGCGTCCCATTTCGGCAGGCTGGGCGAGCACGGAGCCGGAATAGCCACCGCCGTCATCACCACTGTCACCGCGACCAGCGTGGTCTTCGAGATAATCGGACCCATAATGGCCAAGGTGGCGTTGAGGAAGGCCGGGGAGATCCAGGCTTGATTCTATATGAGAATCAGCCCTGAACCCTGATGGATTCGGGATCGGCCCCGTCTATATCTTCACCAGCCTGCAGGTGGCGATCTCATCACCCCGGGACGCCACGGCGAAGTAGACTCCCGAAGGAACACGCGCACCCGTACCGGAAAGCCCGTTCCAGGTGAACAACCCTGGAGCGGCTTCCGAATCCAGCACGCTTCTTCCGCTCATGTCGTATATGCGGAGCCGTACATCCGAACCGGCGGAGATGCTGAACGCCGTGGATGACGAGAAAGGATTGCTACCGGCCATGGAAAGTGAGAGAACCTGCGCTACTTCATCGGGTCCCGATGAGATGCCCAGGGGGTCCGGCGTGCAGGCCCAGAGGTCCCACTGGAGATCGGTGCCCCTTCTCCCGTAGGCGGCCCACACCTCATCCCCGAGAAAGGCCAGTGAGGCATCGTCCACCGCATCCTCTTCCACTGCGGAGCAGCAGCCCTGCCATGACCCTCCGGTGAAGGTGTTGCAGTGGAGCTGAGAGGTCCCCCAGGTCCACATCGCCACTACTTCGCCGGCCTGTGAAGCGGCGATTGAGGGCCTGACACATCCATCCTGGGAGGAGACCATCTCAGGCGCCGACCAGGACGAACCCGAACCGTGGGAGACGAGAATGCAGCCGCTGTCGTCCTGCCAGGCAACCCAGTACTGGCTGCCGTCCCATGTGATGTCCGCGTACCTTCCATTGGAAGAGGGGGATGAGATCACGGTCTCGGTGCCGAAGGGACCTGAATCCGGGGCGTCGCGGAAGCATACCACCCAGTTCCCGTCCCTGCTCGCATGATATGAAAGGCCGAATCCGTCGCTGCCGCGGGCCAGGTCGGGATACCGCTCACCGCCCTCCCCGGAAGAGATGGTCTGTATGGTCGACCAGGACGAGCCGGTCCAGAATACACCCTCGATATCTGTGGAGGCATTCTGCCATTTCTGCCAGACCAGCCAAGCGTGTCCGCCGCCACCGTCCATCGATGGTTCCACTTCGAAGGGATCGCCGCTGGTGAGGATGGTCTCCTCGACCCATGCCGAACCGCTCCATCTGGAGATGTATATGTCGTAACCCTCGTGGTTGTTGTCCATGCTCTGCCACGCTGTCCATACGTTGCCCTGGCCGTCTCCCCCCACGGTGGGATGCCAGTCCCAGTACTCGTGATCGCACACGGAAAGCGGCGGAGCCCAGGAATCACCGTCGAACCGGGTGGAGAGTATGTTGGCCCTGACGGGGTCCGAAGTACCGCAGACCGCGAATATCTCGTCCGAATGAGGATCGTAGTAGGTGTCCACACGACCCTGGGTGTGCAGTCCGTCGGTTATGTCGAAGGTGAGCCAGTTGTCGGTGCCGGATAGAGAACCGCCTCCGCCCAGTCCGATACGGTTGAGACCTCCCATCCTCGGTCTGAGGGTGGGGTCGCCGAGGAGAACAGCGCCGTCCTCCATGTACATGTTGTTGCCCAGCCATACCCTGAATGCCTCGCCGAGGCAGCTCCCGGCGGCCAGTGTCTCGTAGTACTCCTGGAATTCGTTGGTGTAGTCGACCTTTGCCTGTGCAAGAACCGCCAGACCGTAGGAATCGCACCATATGTAGCTGTTGGCCAGGTTGTCGATTTCGGTCCATCTTCCGTTGGAGCAGCAGTTGAGAACGTAGAAGAAGGCGTGGGGATCAAGGGGGGGGACCTCCAGGTTGTTCAGCGTTCCTGCCCCCTGCGGCGGGGCTCCCGTATGGAAGCTGCTTCCCCAGGGGCTGGAG
>JAFGPK010000039.1 GCA_016936235.1 Candidatus Fermentibacteraceae bacterium
CTCAAGCGCCTTCTCGAAGTCGCCTTCCTTCTCGCAGAGTTCGCAGAGGGAGTAACTCCCCTGGATCATGTAATCCCATGCCTCAGATTGCTCCGCGATTCCGAAGCCTTTGTTCAGATACTCATGCGCCTCGTCATAATCTCCCAGCCGAATACTGCCTGTGCCTATGTTGATGAGATTACCGGCCAGTGATCTCAAATCTCCGCATTGCTCGCTCAGCAAAGCGGCTTTCTTGAAAAAGACGATGGCTTCTTTGAAATTATCGTTCTGGTAGTGGATTATGCCGGTATTGTTGGTAGCGCTTCTGATCGTTTCGATATCGTTTTCCAGAGTGGCCGCTGCCAGTGATTCCTCGAGATATTTCAACGCCTCTTCATGCTTGTCACTGCCCAGAAGAACCAACCCGGTTGAATTGAGATTTCTGGCAAGCCTCTTTCTGTCATCGAGTTCCTTCAGGAGTCTCCTGGATCGCTCGAGGTATTCAAGGGCAGCCTCCGATTCCCCGAGGGAGTAATGTACCTGGCCTATGCATCCGAGAACACCGGCAATACCCTTTTTCGAACCGAGTTCTTCGTAGATCGAAAGAGCGCTGTGAAAATGCTCCAGGGCTTGATCATGGGTGAGTTTACCCAGATTGGCCCTTCCCAGAGCTTCCAGCGAATCCGCCTCCATCAGCTTCGACCCGATGGAGATCGCTTTTGCCAGAGCTTCTTCAGCGTAGTGGCATGCCCTGGTGGGAGAGATCTTGCAGGTCCTCAGAGACAGCTCTATCAGAAGTTCGACGAGTTC
This sequence comes from Candidatus Fermentibacteraceae bacterium, assembly GCA_016936235.1. GTDB lineage: Bacteria > Fermentibacterota > Fermentibacteria > Fermentibacterales > JCC-6 > Aegiribacteria. The sequence continues at coordinate 790 of JAFGPK010000039.1, forward strand.
CCCGCCCTCAACCGATTCGAGCCTTTCTTCAAGTGCCTGTAGCGAATCAGTCATTGACCCCGTCCTTCTCAATATAGCCTGCAGAGTGCAATGATACAGGTTAATCGGATGTGAGTCAAAGCAGTAATACCGGCTTTTCAGCAGGCATTCGTCAATGCCCGGTGCTCCGGTCTGAGCGATTGATCTGATATCCATTCAGAGGTCGAACCGGTCCCTCAGACATCCTTTCCATGCTTCATCAGCCTGATTCCATCTTCGGCGCATCTTCCCGCCCGAGTTGACGGCTTGCCCGGGCCTGCTGTAGTATCTCCGGTGATGAACGCCCGAACGGGTTTTCCATCCTGGATGAAGATACCAGTATCGCAGTTTCCGGAGGGAGAATGCAATGAGGATCGCCGCTTTGGCACTGGCCATGATGACCGGACTGGGGCTGGGGGATTTCCTGGACGATTTCGAATCCTACTCGCCGGGAGAGGACCCGGACATCTCGCCTGACTGGAGCAGGGAGCCCGGCGGAGGCTACGTGCTCGTCGCGGAGAACGGCGGGAACCAGGTGATAGAAGCCTTCTTCCCCGATTCGGCCTACATCGGTTACCTGTGCGACGGAGCGGACATCTGGGGCGACGGTTCCGTGTCCATGGACTTCAGTGTCACGGGAAGCGGAACGCTCATGACCGTGATTGCCCGTCTGCAGCTCTTCAGCGGCGAGGCGTACGTCGGAGGCCTGATAGTCTGGTTCCAGCCCTTCACCTACGCATACATAGGCCACGTGTCGATGACAGGGGAATACGAGCTGCTCTACTCGGGTACGGGGCCGACCATGACACCGGGAACATGGTCGAACGTTCGGCTGGAACTGGAAGGGGAGAACCCCGTGACCCTCGCCCTTTACCTGGACGACCAGCCGGCGGCGCAGGTGCAGGACTCCACATACAATCTGGGCCCCGGACTCAGCGGTTTCGCGCTGATCTACGACAGCGCCGTCCCGTCCGTTCTGGCGGATAACTTCGAAGTGGTCCTGGCTCCCCAGGCCATGGAGGCGATGACATTCGGGGCCCTGAAAGCGGCCTTCTCGGATTAGAGTCCGGTACTTCCCCCGAGGCTCCGGACTATATTGCAGAGCAACAGAAAAAAACCGGAGGTCCGACTTTGAAGACAACACTCCTGCTTCTTGCAGTGTCCGCTCTGACCCTTTCAGCCCAGTCCTGTCCGGGCGGGGGCGGGAGCACCGGCTGCGGTTCCTGCACAGACCGGGAAGTACTCTACCCCGGATCTGTCGCCACCCGCATGGGCCCCGTCACGGTGGTCCCCGAGGGGATCGGGGTACACATCAACGGCGTCCTGGAGGATGAGGATTCACCTGAAGTGACAGTCTCGTTCTCCGTCGAGGACTCCTCCTTCGTCAGCGTGGGTCTCACGGACATGGCCGGGGAACCGCTGATACTCATCACCGACGGTTTCTACGACCCGGGTAATTACCGCGCCACCTTCAGCGCCGGGGAACTGGAGCCGGGCATATACATCCTGCGGGTCGACGCCCTTGGAGGATACGCCTTCGCCACGATATACCTGTTCCGCTAGGGCCGCCGCACTCGGGATCGGCTAGTCGGCCTGCAGAGATCCCAGCCACGCCGTCAGCGTGTCGGCGAACCCGTGGACGAACCCGGGCTCCAGGACCGCGTACTCATCCACTCCCCCTGTGAGAGCCTCCTGGAACAGGTGGTTGGCGTTCTCCAGCACCACTATGGAGTGGCGGGGATTGTCCGCCAGGGCATCCTCCATGGGACCCAGGTTAGTCTCGGGAATCACCTGGACGTCCAGCTCCCCCAGCAGGCACAGCACCGGCGCGCTCACCCGCTCAATGTCCGCCGCCGGATCGTGGGTCAGGAAGGCGCGGAACCAGGGACCCAGGGTCGATGCCGCGGAGGCTTCGACAGCCTGGTCTATGTAGCTGTCGATGTCCCCCAGGGACTCCACCGCTTCCTCCGGAAGGTCCGCCAGCTCCATCCTCGTCTGCTCTCTCAGGACGGAGTCGATCAGGGCGGAATCACCTGCCAGCGCTGCGTCCATGATAATGTACTGGGCCTGCAGCTTCGCCTCTATCTCCTCCGGAGAGAATCCCTGCAGGGCAAGTATCACCTTCAGCTGGCTGGGGATCAGTTCGTAACCCGTAACCGACGGTCCGGCCATGCTCACCACGAAGGCGACATCCTCCGGCCTTTCGGCCGCAAGCCTGAAGGCGGTGTTGGAACCTTCGCTGTGGCCCAGGATCCCTACCCGCCCCGGATCCATCCTGTCATCGCCGAGGACGTGGTCAAGCATGAGACCGGCATCGTAGAGCAGCACCGAATCGCTGAAGCTCTCCATCCCTCCGGTGGAACCGCCGGTGCCGCGGTCATCGCACCTGAGGACGGCGAATCCGGCCGAATCAAGGATGCGCGCCAGTTCCGCGAACACCGGGAAGCCCATCACATACTCGTCCCTGTCCTGAAGACCGCTTCCCGAGAGGAGCACGACGCACGCCCAGGGCTGGGTGCCTTCCGGAAGGGTCAGCGTTCCCGCAAGGCTGCAGTCCTCCCCCGTGATGACCACCTCTTCACCTTCCATGGCGGGGGCTTCAACCACGTTGGAGGTCCTGACCAGGACGAAGCTGCCGGTGAAGCCTCCCTGCAGGAATGAACCGCTGAGGGTGTCGCCGTCTGCCACTCCCCTGAAGCCGGCCCGGCCCAGGTCGGAGGGGAGGTCGAAGAAAACGCTGTCGCCCCTCAATGAGATATTCACCAGCTCAAGTCCCCTTGCCTGCTGCTGCGGGATGTCCAGAGTTCCTGTGATGGTCCCGTCCTCCATGATGAAGACAGCCCTCAGCTCCAGCTCCAGTCCTTCCCCTGTGAGCCGCCCCTCCCAGATACCGGTCATGTCCGGAGTCTCAGCCGGACCCCCTCCGCAGGAGATGAGCAGCGCGCACAGCACGCTCAGTACAGGTACCGGATACTTCATCTTCCCTCCGTTCGGAATGTGCTTCGTACATCAAAAGACAGCTCGATCATTCTTCTTCCCGCACGCTCACGTAAAGCTGCATCAGGACTCCCTCTTCAGACGGTATGAAATCCTCGGGGTAGAATTCGAAGCTGTACCCCTCCCCCGCCGCCCATCCGGACTGGGGCATCCACTGGTCGTAGACGTAACTGTAGATGCTCTCAAGCATGTCGAACCGGAAGGTGAATACCGCGTAGGGTCCTGGATCGATGCCCGCAGAGACCATTCCCTCAGGAAGCGGCCCGTCCGCACCGGATTCCACGCCGGCAAGGTAGCTGTACTCGCCGGACACCTGGTCGTAACCCAGGAGCACGCCGTAGGCATCGTCCTCCGGCGACCTCCCCGGTATCTCGCTCACCCTCTGCATGAATTCGGTCCATAGCTGCATGATACCGGCGGGGTCGGTTCCCGTGTATTCCATCCCCACGATGGTCATGCCGGTCAGGGGCAGTATCTCCACCTCGATGAAGTCGCCCATGTCCGAAAGCTCGACCGCGAAACAGACGAACGGCACCAGGATAATCATCAGCAGGCGCATGTCTCCTCCTCCCATTTTCAATTCAGCTTGATACATAACAGAAGTGGAAGCTATGAGGGAACCTCCGGCGGAGGTTCCCTTCCGGACGTCTATGCAACATAATCTGCACAGGGGCCAGCCATGACATTTCTCAACATCTATCGGAGGGGATAGAATGAAATCGTTACCGGACCGCTGCGCGATCGTGCTGCTGCCATTGCTCCTGATACCGGCTGCTCTGCCTGCGGCTGAACGGACCCCGACCTTTCATCCGGACGGCGCCGCTGACGCGAGACCGCCTGAGGCCATGGAAGTGCATTCAATCGGCAACATAGGGATGGCCGTGTTCAATATTCTCATATGGGGGGATCCCTGGGAAGAGTACCAGTCCATGGACTGGCCCCAGGGTTCGGAGAACAGTTACCTCTGGTGCGGCGACCTGTGGTCATCATGCTACGGAGAGGTTACGGCCGCCGATTCCGCGGCGAGTTATGCCAGCTGCAGCGATTTCGGCAACTGGGAGCTGAGGCCCAGCGACGGCTACCCTCTGGTGTACGAGACGCCGGGCTCCACGGCGCCGGAGCAGTCTGAGTACGGCGCCGACGATTGGGATACGGCAAATAACGATCAGCCCTACGGCATAGGGTTCTTCGTGAAGAACCTGACCTGGGATGACCAGGGGTACGACAGCTTCATGGTCAGCGATATCGCAGTGACGCACCACAGTGAGTTCGGCAACCCTGGTGTGCCGCTGGACGGACTTGTAGTAGCCATCAGGGGCGATTTCGACGTCGCCTCGGCGGACAGCGCGGACCACAACCTCGACGACATGGTCTATTACGACGGCCACGCCATCTGGTGCAACGGTTCGGATGCCGTATTCGAGTACGTGTTCGACAGCGGGATCACGGCCAGCGGCCAGGACGAATACACCTATCAGCAGAATCCCGACAATCCTCTTCCATCCGGCGACCCTGATAACATCTACTATTATTACAACTACCCTGGAGCGGACGGGATCCCGGACAACGATGTCGACCAGGACGGAGTGAGCGACCAGTTCACTATCCTCGCCAAGGTAGTGGACGGGGACACCCTTTACAGGACTGACCCCGGATCGGGCATCACGCTCTTCTCCGAAGGAATGCCCTTCTGGCACTACCTGCATGCCGTGGGAGACACCACCTATCTGGTGGTGCCCAGGAACCTGAGCTACATGTGGGACAGCGACTCCCCCGGATCCTCGGAGGATGATTCCGGTGAACCCGCGGTCTCCCCTTACTGCAATGGTTTCACAGGCTGGAGGCTCCTGGACGTATGGGTCAGGAGAGCTGGAGGAAGCATCGAGAGACCTTGCGACGTTCTCGGCTATCCCATTCCCATAAGCCACCAGTGGTGGAACTGGGAGTCGGATCCGGGGACCGATGAAGAGAAGTACCTGTTCATGTGGGGCAGGAACCCGGACAGTATAGGCGACTTCAGCGGACCTTCGTACATGACAGGCTGGGTGGGCAATCCGAATACTCCGGATGCCTTCATTCCGGTCAATCCCGGCCCCTTCCCCCTCGTATACGATTCACCGCTGAACCTGGACTACCCTGTCTTCGACTACAGGTTCCTTCAGTCCGTGGGACCCGTAGAGCTGGCGGACGGGGACACTCTCCACATAGTGGGGGGATGGGTCATTGGGCTGGGTCTCGACGGACTCCGCGTGAACGCCGATCGCCTTTTGGACGCATCCTACAGGGCTTCGATATGGGGTCAGGGTCTGGGTGTGGAAACCGCCGGGCCTCCTCCCCTGAATGAACTGGCACTGTTCCCCAATCCCATGACATCCATGGGAACCGTTCAATTCAGCGTTCAGACAGCGGGAAGAACCGTTATCTCAGTTTACGACATCGCAGGAAGACGTGTCAGCGATGTCATGAACGGCGAGCTGTCCGCGGGAGCACACTCGGTGGAGTTCGACACTTCCCGCCTGGGCTCCGGAGTGTACTTCGTTCGCATAGTCAGCCACGACAGGAGCGCCACCGGGAGATTCGTGGTTCTCGACTGACCGCAGGATCCCGGCGGCCGGGATCGAAAAGCATGCGACCATTTTGACTTATGCGGTTTTTAATTATATAAAGCTTTGAGCATTTCCCGGCATTCGACAGGGGTTCAGGATGGATGACAGCATAGCAGAGCTCGAGAACCGGCTGGCCTCCGTGGAAACTGATTCGGAGAGGTCTCACATACTCGCCGACCTGGCGTGGTCGGTGAAGTATTCGGATCCGTCACGGGCCATCGAACTGGGCAGCCAGGCCCTGGATCTGGCTGAAGCCTCGGGCGACTCATCTCCGTTTCCCAAGGCCACCCTCGCCATGGCCATGGGTCACCTCCACATGTCTAATTTCGACGAGGCCGAGAAGGAGGGTCTGGCCGGGCTTCAGCACTACAAGGACGAAGAAAGCCGGCCTGGCGTGAGACACGCCCTCAATGTTCTCGGCTCCATCTACATACACTGGGGAAAACTTGGAGCCGCCCTCGACAGCTATCTGGAGTCCAGAAAGATCGACGAGGAGCTCAGTTCAATTCCAGATCCAGGCATCCTCAGCAATATAGGTTCGGTCTACATGAAGCTGGGCGATTCAGAGAAGGCCCTGAATTACTTCCTCGAAGTAAGGGAGATCTCCCGTGATATGAAGGGTCCGGCGGACCTGAAGGCCGCCGCATGCATCAACCTGGGAGAGGCTTACAGGGCCATGGAGATGTACGATGAGGCTCTCGTCCATTACCTGCAGGGCAGCGAGATATGCAGGGAAAACGATATGAAGAGCTACCTGGCGGCAACGGAAGTCAACATAGGCAATATCAGGATCGAGCAGGGGGACGTCCTCGAAGCCCTTGATCATTTCGAGGAGGCTCTCTCCATTTACAACCAGCTGGGCGACAGGCTTGGAGCGGCGGACGTGCTGCTGAACATGGGCGAGAGCAACCTTGCCATGGAACGACCGAAGATAGCCCTGAGCTTCTTCGACGAGGGTCTGCACATCTACAGGGAGCTCGATTCCCAGCAGGGCGCGGCTGAGTCCTTTCTCGGGGTCGCCGCCTCCATGGCCGCCATGGACAAGCCCAGGGAAGCAGTAGGCAAGCTTCACAAGGCTGAGTCCGCTGCATCCGAGCTGGGGGCGAAGCCGATCCTGGTGAGGATCTACGGCGAGCTTTCGAGGATATGCGAGTCTCTGGGCATGACGGGCGAAGCGCTGAACTACGGGAGAAAGGAGCACCAGCTGGACAGGGAGCTCCATTCGGAGAGGACCGAGAGTAAGCTCCTGAGCCTGCGCATCTCCCATCAGGTGGAGAAGTCCCGCAGGGAGGCGGAAATATACAGGCTCAAGACCGAGGAGCTCTCACGGGACAGGGACTACCTGGAGGAGACCGTCCTTCGCCGGACCCGTGAGATGGAGCGGCTCATGGAGGAGAAAGAAATAACCCAGAACGTCCGTGAGCAGCTTGAAATGGAGCTGGGCAGGGACAGGAGGCTGGCAAGCCTCGGGGAGATCGCCGGCGGCATCGCCCACGATTTCAGGAACATCCTCAGCGTCATCTCGGGCAACACGGAACTGGTGATGAACAGCGAGAACCTCTCGAAGAAGAGCATGGAGAGGATGGAGAGCATCCTCGATGCCACCCTCAACGGGGCTTCCCTGGCCGGACAGCTGATGTCCTTCGGGAAGCAGCTGCCGGACGAGAGGGGACCCGTCCATCTGAACAAAATGGTGAGCAGCATTCTGGA
>JAFGPK010000040.1 GCA_016936235.1 Candidatus Fermentibacteraceae bacterium
AGACGGAATGGAGAATTCCCTTTCAGGAGGAGGGAGCACCTTCGGCGACATCGGTCTGCTGATCGGTCTGCTGGGAGGCACGGCCATGCTCTGGGCGGCGGTCAAGTCAGCTGCTCACGTAGTGGAGCAGGCCCAGTCCATGGTGGTCACCGACCACATGCAGGACATTCTTCACCAGAGGTCCGTAGCTGTGGACCTGGAGTACTACGAGGACCCTCGATTCCACGATTCCCTTCACAGGGCACAGCAGGAGGCGCCTTACAGACCTACCGCCATCGTCAGGGACCTGGTGGAAACCGTTCGGAACGCCATCTCCCTCCTGGCAATGGTCGGACTTCTCCTGTCCTTCCACTGGGGAGTGTCGCTGGTGCTTGCCGCTGCTGCCCTGCCGGGGGTCCTGGTGAAGCTCAGGTTCTCCCGAATACGGTGGAAATGGCAGAGGAAGAGGACCGAGACGGAGAGGAGAGCCTGGTACAAGCACTGGCTCCTGACTTCCGTGGAGCATGCGAAGGAACTCCGGCTGTTCGGCCTTGGCCGTCACTTCAGGGAACGGTACAGGGACCTTCGGGACCTTTTAAGAAGAGAAGACCTGGCCATATCCAGGCGCAAAGCCGGTGCGGACCTCGCCACCGAGCTGCTGGCGACCGTCCTCGTCTACGGTTCCCTGGCCTTCATCGCGTGGAGGACCTTCCTGGGTCTGATCACCATCGGCAGCATGGTTATGTTCTTCCAGGCCTTCAGGCAGGGTCTGGGTTATCTGAGAGGGCTGCTGGGGAACATGGCGGACCTGTACGAGGGGAACCTGTTCCTGCAGAATCTTTTCGAGTTCCTGGACATACCCTCGAAGATCGCCGACCCACCTCACCCGAAGCCGTTCCCGTCTCCCGTCACCGAAGGGATCGTCCTTGACAGGGTGTCGTTCACCTACCCGGGAGGCGGCAGCAGGGTCATCGACGATGTCTCGCTGTCCGCAGGTCCCGGCGAGATGGTCGCACTCGTGGGAGAGAACGGCTCCGGCAAGACAACGCTGGCAAAGCTGATCTGCCGACTCTACGATCCCGACTCGGGCCAGGTGAGGATAGACGGCATCCCGGTAAGGGAACTGTCCGTGGAAAAGCTGCGTGGCAGCATCAGCATCCTTTTCCAGGACTTCGCAAAGTACCACCTCTCAGCTGCCGAGAACATCGCCCTCGGTGATATCCGCAAACCTCCGGAGATGGGTTCCGTTGTCCGGGCTGCCGAGACGGCCGGCGCCCACGAGTTTCTGTCGGAGATGCCGGAAGGCTACGATACTATCCTGGGGAGGTGGTTCCGCGGAGGAAGGGAGCTCTCAACGGGTGAATGGCAGAAGATAGCCCTGGCCAGGGCTTTCTTCAGGAACGCTCCCATCGTGATACTGGACGAGCCCACAAGCGCCCTGGACGCCGGAGCTGAAGAGGAGCTGTTCAGGAAGTTCAGGTCCATGGCTGAGGGAAGGACCTCTCTTGTAATCTCCCATCGCTTCTCGACGGTCAGGATGGCTGACAGGATAGCCGTGCTGCACATGGGCAGGATAGCGGAGACCGGCACCCATAGCGAACTCATGGATAAGGGCGGTCTGTACAGCAGGATGTACCGGATCCAGGCTGCGGCTTACGGCTGATTCAAAAGGATTCAGACAAGGTTCACTATCAGGGCTCCCCAGATGGTGAGAAGAACGTTCCCGATGGCGTAGGGCACCGTGTATCCTATCACGGGAACAGGACTCCCGCAGTCCTCCTTGACCGTGTCCAGCGCAGCGGTACAGGTTCCCGCCCCTGTCATTGCTCCCAGAAGGAGCACGGGATTCATCTTCAGGGCGTACAGCCCGAACACCCAGGTCAGCAGGTGGGGAAGCATGGTGAGGCAGGCCCCGGCGACGAGGATGGTCAGGCCTGCCTGCTGAAGTGCTGCAATGGCATTCGGTCCCGCGGATATCCCTACGCAAGCGATGAACAGGTTCAGTCCAAGGCTGGTGAATATCCACTGTGTCGAATCAGGGATATATCCCCAGGTGGGTTTTCTGGAACGGAGCCACCCGAAGAAGATCCCGGATACCAGGATCCCTCCGCCGATCCCCAGGGTGACGGGTATGCCGGCCACGCTCACTGCCAGCAGCCCGGCCAGGGTCCCCAGAATGATTCCCACCCCCACGGAAACCAGGTCTGTGAAAGTGGTTTCCCTCTCTGGGAATCCCATGGTCTCCACCAGCTTCTCGACATCGTTCCTGTTTCCAATCACCCTGACCACGTCACCTGTGTAGAGTTTCAGGCCGGGACCCAGGGGGAGTTCGTGTCCCTGTCTACTGACGCTGTGGACGAAGCATCCGCTGCCATTATCCCTGAAGATGGAATGGAACGACTTTCCGTTCATGGCCCGGTTCGTGATGCATATGTCAAGTATCTCACCGAGCATCCGACTCATGTAACCGTCGTCTATTTCGGGTCCGATCAGCCGGCAGGCGTCATATACATCCCTCCTGTAGCCTGTGAGGATCACAATATCACCCTCCTGGAGTACAAGATCGCCCTCCACGTTTTCCATTACCTTTCCGCCGCGTTCCACTGCCTCCACGGAGACGCAGGCGGCAAACTCCTTCAACAGTTCCTTCACTGTGCTTCCGATTGCTTCGGGCTTTTCTGTCCGGTAAACCCTCGGCGTCACGAGGCTGGACCAGTGGAAAGCCTCCAGCCTGTCCTCGCCGCCCACCGAGCCCAGCTGCTCCTCCGCGCTGCGGGCCTGGGCGCGCAGGTCGCACTTCCAGGACCTGGCCAGCACCTTTAGAAATACTATCAGACCCGCAGTCCCGAAGATGTAGGTAACCGAGTAGGCTACCGCCACATCCGACTTCAGGTTCATGGTCGAAGTGACTTCCTGGCCGGTCAGGTGCATTATGGCACCGTCCGCAGTTCCTATCACTGCCGACTGGGTCAGGGCCCCGCCGAGCATTCCCCCCGCATAACCGCTGTTGAGACCGAACAGTCTTGCCAGGATCACGGCCGATGAAAGCGCCGCAATGCAGAAGAACAGGGCCGTCATCACGTACTTGGAACCGCCCCGCTTCAGGCCGTTGACGAAGTCGGGACCAACCCTGTAACCGATGGTGAATATGAAGAATGCGAAGGAAATGGTCTTTATGAGACCGAGATCGTAGTCGGTACCGCCAAGAACCGCGGCGCCGATCAATATGGAAACCAGAAGGACGCTGGCCGTGGCTCCCAGGGAAAACGAGCCGACCTTGATCCTGCCCAGAGCGTATCCTGCTGCCAGGGAGGCGAAGATAAGGAGGGAGGGATTGTGCTGGAGGAAAGTCATCTGCTATTCTCCCATTCCTTCCAGTACTCCTCCAGAAGGTCGCTGACGCCCTTGCCTATGGCGGTGTAGTCTTCATTGCATAGATTCGCCAGGGAGACCCTGACCGACATCTCGGGGGCGTCGAAACCGCCTCCGTCCATCAGGACTATGCCCTTCTCCTCGGCAAGCCTCCAGACGAAGTCGATGGGCTCATGCGCCTTTTCCATCCATGCGGAGAACTCCACTCCGAACCTGTCCCCGGCAAGCTTGAGGATGTCGATCGTTGTGTAATAGCATGCGTAACAGGGCAATTCCGGTCCCTCTGCACCCAGCGCGCTGTAGAGCGTATCGTACCTTTCATGCACGAGGTCCTGCATCTCCCTGCGGTATGAATGGCTGTCCCTGTCCATCAGCTCCTGCAGCGAGAACAGGACCATCATGACCTGCTGCGGGGTGGAGAGACCTGCGGTATGGTTCAGTGCCACCGCCCTGCTGTCGGCCACCAGCCTGTCGATGAGCCTGATTCCCGAAGGGTCGGTGGATATGCTCCCGTACCTCTCTCCCAGCTGCTTCCTCTTATCCTGCGGAAGAGCGGCTATCATCTCGTCCATGACATTGTCAGGGTGGATGCCTATCACTCCCAGCCTCCAGCCGGTGGCGCCGAAGTACTTCGAGTAGGAATAGACCAGAATGGTGTTCCTCGGAGCCATGGCGGCCAGGGACCTGAACCCGTTGACGAAGGTGCCGTAGACATCATCTGTAAGTATGATCAGGTCCCTGCGGTCGGTGCTGACCAGTCGAGCCAGCTTCTGCAGGCTCTCGCCGGACATGCTCACCGATGCAGGGTTGGAGGGATTCACCAGGAAGAAAGCCTTTACGGAGGGGTCGCGGAGCTTGTCGATCTCCGAGTCCGGGTACTGCCAGTGGTTGTCCTCCTCCTGCTGAATTTCGATCTCAACAAGCCGGTAATCGTTGAGCAGGGGTATTTCCAGGTAGGGCGTGAAGATCGGAGTCCCAAGGCCTATGCGGTCACCGGGACATATGAGACCGTTCTCCCTCAGGGTGTTGAAGACGTAGGTCATGGCCGCGGTGCCTCCCTCGGTCACGAAGAGGTCCATCTTCCCCGGGGGGGGCTCTTCGTTGCACATCGTGCAGTTCAGGTAAGCCCTGAGAACCTCCTGGGTATTCTCCAGCACCCTGTCGGGAGTCGGGTAATGGTCTCCAAGAATGGCGTCCACCATCTCCCATACGAACCCGTCCCCGTCGAGCCCCAGTCTGCCGGTCGAATAGTCGAAGGCGTCCCTCAGGAAACGTGATCCGCTGCTCTCCGCGTTCCTGGAGCAGAATTCCAGGAACCTCTCTCCCGCCCCCTCCCTCACGGGTGCGCCTGCAAGTCCGGGTCGGACCATTACCCTCCCGGCCTCCTCCAGCGCGAAGAAACCCAAGCGGAAGAAGGCTTCCCTCGGCTGCACCGCCACCCAGTTGGGATTGCCTCTGCCGGCGTTGAGCATCATTCTCACTCCACGGTCCTCCGACATGGAGATGAGCTTGTCCTTAAGCTCGAAAGGGCTGAGAGCCTCGTACTTCTTCTCGGTCTCGGAGCGGTCCATATGAATAAACCTCCCGGATCGTTTTCAGCCTGGCCCGGAAGGGACAGGAGTCTTTACCTGGTTGATTTCGATTGATGATACGAACTCGTTAAATAACTTGTCAAGAACTGTAAGGACTATTGCATTCGACTCCACCGGCCAGTAGATTTCATGTTGATATTTTCAGGCAAGTTTCATACAGTTTCTTTTTTTTTGCTCATCATGTTCGTGCAACTGGAGGCTACAATGGTAACAGTAAGACCTTTCAACGGGCTTCGTCCTGCCAGGGAGCTTGCGGAGAAGATAGCGTCCCCTCCCTATGATGTGCTGGATTCCGACGAAGCGCGTGAGATCGTATCGGAAAACCCCCTGAGCTTTCTCAGGGTCGTCAAGCCGGAGGTGGACCTCGACCCGACGGTGAACCTGTACGATCCAAGGGTATACGAGCAGGGCGCCTTCAACCTGCGCCACCTCATGGAACACGGCGAGATGATCCAGGAGAAAAAACCGATGTTCTACCTCTACAGGCAGATAATGGGTGACCATTCCCAGGTCGGCCTCGTGGCTACCGTATCCGCCGAGGATTATCAGAACAACCGCATCAAGAAGCATGAGTTCACAAGAAAAGTGAAGGAAGAGGACAGGATACTTCATATAGAGACCCAGAACGCGCAGTGCGGTCCGGTCTTCCTCACCTACCATGATGTTCCGGAGTTCGACAGCATCCAGACAAGGATATGCTCTCAGGACTCTCCCGAGTACGACTTCACGGCGCCTGACGGCATACGACACACACTCTGGCTGGTCAGGAACGATGGCGATATCAATGAGATACGGGATATATTCGCCAGAGTGGCAACGCTCTATGTAGCCGACGGTCACCACCGCAGCGCAGCTGGAACGCTGGTGGCCCAGCGCAGGAAAGAGTTCAACGTGAACCACACCGGCAAGGAGGAGTACAACTTCTTCCTGGCGGTCCTCTTTCCAAAGAGCCAGATGAAGATAATGGCTTACAACAGGGTGGTGGCTGACCTCAACGGCCTTTCCGAACAGGAGTTCATGAACAGGATAAAAGGCGGCTTCAGGATAACCGAGGGTGCGCCCCCCTCTCCTGCCGGCAGGCTCCACTATTCGATGTACCTGGGCGGGAAAGGGTACGGGCTGGAACCCGGGGAAGGCACTTTCAGCGAGAATGACCCGGTCAGGAGCCTTGATGCAAGCATTCTGCAGGATAACCTCCTGAAACCGGTTCTCGGCATAGATGACCCAAGGACCAGCGAACGGATAGACTTCGTAGGAGGCATCAGGGGAACCGGAGAACTGGAGAGACTGGTTGACTCGGGCAGGTACGCCGTGGCCTTCTCGCTCTACCCGACATCGATAGACCAGCTGATGGAAGTGGCGGACAGCGGCAATGTCATGCCCCCGAAATCAACCTGGTTCGAACCGAAGCTTCGGAGCGGGATGGTGGTGCATCTCCTGTGAAAAGGTCAATAATCCTTATGGCCTCGGGTATCACAATGATAGCCTGCGGCAGTACCGACAGGGCCTCCGGCGTTGTAAGCTCCTTCGCGGAAGCAATAGCCGACTCCAGCTACCATGAGGCCTGGGCAATGATAACGCCGGAATCACGACAGTGGTACGATTCCACGGCCGCCGTGCTCCACCGGTTCGGCTGGACCGAGTCAAGGGAAGCGGTGATCGGACTGGTCGGGGATATGACCGAGGAGGAGTTCATGTCCCTCACCGGTGAGGAGATCTTCGTGAGGATGGTCGGCGGTTCTGAAGATGTGCATAATCTCAGTACCAGCATCAGATCGGTGACCTATCCCGACAGCCTGGTTGGAGTAGTAGTGGTCAGGACCGAGGATGGTCCGCAGGAGATCATCACGAGGAAAGTGGGGGATGAATGGCTGATAGACCTTACCGGCCTCATGCCCCCGGTACGGGGAGGGTAGTATATGGCAAGAAGTAGCAGAGGTCTGATCATCTTTTCGTTTCTGTTCGGAGGAGCAGGGCTTCTCTTCCTGCTGTGGGGCCTTGGGATCTCCATCGGAAAATGGTGGCCCGTATTCTTCGCAGCTGTGGGACTGGCCTCCTTCGCCAGGGGCTTCGGAGAAATAGCCCATGTGGTCTTCGGCCTGCTTCTGATAGGCTGGAGCGCCGCGGGAATAGTCTGTCTCCACGCGGGGGAGCTGAGCATCCCCCATGCGCTGCCCTTCTTCTTCGGGGCTTTCATCCTCTGGATACCCATTTCCTGGCTCATAGGAAAGGCCCTGAGCACCGATACCAAATAGCCGGCCTCAGGATGTTGATAGCGGCCTGACAATCAGTCAGGCCGCTTTTGTTTCAGGGCATCTCCCTCTCGATCTCCGAAAGAGTGCCTGCTATGTCCGATAGTTCACTGGTGGCGTCATCGATGTTGTCAGCGATCTGGTGGAGGTAGTAACTGTCCCCGAAGGAGCTGGAGCTGTCCCATTCGGCGTAGGCCGCTCCGGGGGATATGAGGTAGCCGACAAGGAAGACCGCCGCCAGTGCCGCTGCCAAGGCCGCCAGCGTCAGCGCCTTCTCGAACCCGCTTTCGAAACTGATCTCGACCTTCATTCTGATCCTTCCTTTCAGATGGTCCTAATGCCAGGAAGATAAACCGTCCCTCTGCCTGCGGTCAAAACCGCGGCCGCGGTACAGCTCTTTGCCCGGGGAGGATGTTCGGATTATTGTATTCCTCGCTGAAAAGTCTGGAAAAAACAGTATGAAACGGTGGAGGGAGCGGAGATCATGCCCCAGTCCTTTGAATGCCCCAACTGCGGCGGCAGCCTGCCCATCGGTAAGAGTTCCGGGGTCGTCACCTGCCGATACTGCGGTTCCGCGATCAGGACCGATGATCTGAAGGGAGACGGAGGTCGGGGCGACCTGCCACCCGAGGCGGGGGACGAGATCAGGGAACTCCTCAGGAACGGCGACAGGATAGGTGCGATAAAGGTCTACAGGCGTCACATGCAGGGAACCCTGAAGGAGTCCAAGGAGGCCGTGGAAGGGATGGCAGGAGATATGGGTCTGGCCGTCCGTTCCGGATCCTGTTCCGCGCTTTTGGCATTGGCGGCGCTGACAGCGGGCACACTCCTGGCCGTCCTGCTGACATGACCCTTCCTGACTTCCGTGGATCGCGGCAGTCCGCTGTGACTGAAAGGAATTGATTTGCAGACAAGGAACGAAAGGTCCCGCACAAAGCTCATAGCCACACTGGGACCATCCACCGATGACCGCGACGTGCTCCGCAGGATGTTCCTCGAGGGAATAGACGTGTGCCGTCTCAACTTCTCGCACGGATCACGGGAAGAACACGCCCGGCGAATCTCCATGGTCAGGGAGATCAACGGCGAGCTGGGCGCCAATGTAGCGATCCTCGCGGACCTCCAGGGCCCGAAGATAAGGGTGGGAGAGATCCAGGGGGGAAGCGTGATGCTCTATGAAGGCGCGGATCTCGACCTCCTCACCGGGAACTTCGCGGGAAACTCGAGAGAAGTACCGGTAAACTACGACTACCTTCCCGAGGATGTGAAGCCAGGTGACAGAATACTCATGGACGACGGAAGGATAGAACTGTCGGTGGTTGACAGCGACGGCAGGGACAGGGTAACGACAAAGATCATACATGGAGGAAACCTCGGATCAAGAAAGGGGGTGAACCTGCCCTCCAGCAGGCTCTCGGTTCCCAGCCTCACGGAGAAGGACAGGGAGGACGCTGTTTTCGCCGTCGAGCAGGGAGTGGACTGGATCGCCCTCTCATTCGTAAGAGCGGCCGGTGACATCACCGACCTGAGGGAACTGGTGGAGAGCAGCGGAGGCAGCGCAGGGCTTATAGCGAAGATAGAGAAACCCCAGGCGCTGGATGATATAGACAGGATAATCGATACCGCAGACGCAGTGATGGTGGCCAGGGGCGACCTCGGCGTCGAGGTGGAATTCCACAAGGTCCCCATGATACAGAAGATGATAGTAAGAAAATGCTTGAGAGCGGCAACCCCGGTGATCATCGCAACCCAGATGATGGAGAGCATGATAGACAGCTACCGCCCCACCAGGGCGGAGGCGGCCGATGTGGCCAATGCCGTGCTGGACGGAGCCGACACTCTTATGCTCAGCGGGGAGACGGCTGTCGGCAGATACCCTGACCTTGTAATACGTAACATGCAGAGAATAATCGACTGGACCGAGGAGCACGAGGGTCTCCGTCCGCTGGGGCCGTCTCCCCATACAGGCGGTTCGGGATCGTTCCCGGATTCCATATGCTACAGCGCCGTACAGATGGCCGGGCAGGCGGGGGCCAGGGCAATTGTCACCTTCACCCATTCGGGCTACACGGCAGTCAGGATATCTTCCCACAGGCCAGAGGCGGACATATTCGCGTTCACAATGAACCGCCAGCTGCTGCCCATGCTTTCACTGGTCTGGGGCGTGAAGGCCTTCTACCTGGAGAGCAGCGGGCAGATTGAGGACTACACGGACCGCTCCATGGGCTTCCTGAGGGAAAGGGGGCTGGCGGGTCCCGGCGACACAGTCGTCCACGTGGGCAGCATACCGCTTCAGGAGCACGGCAAGACCAATATGCTCAAGCTCTCCCGCATCCCGTCCGGATCAGTCCAGGATTAGAGGCTGCATCAGGTAGAGCAGCTTCTCCTCACCGAGGAACTCCAGGATGTCCGCTGCTGCACCGAAACCGGGAACATCCAGGCTGCCGGGGAACTCCGGAGTAGGGTAGATCCTGACCTCGGGCATCTCGCCATCATCCATCCCGGTGATACGGGCGGCGTACATGACGGCCTGGGCTACTCCACCGATCTCATCAACGATGCCTATCTCCAGCGCATCGCTCCCTGACCATACTCTTCCCCTGCCTATGGAATCGACCTCCTCAAAGGTCATCTCCCGGCCTTCCGCAACGGTCCGTACAAAGAGGTCGTACGAGTCGCTCATCAGCTGGAACATCCTTCCTCTCTCGCTGTCGCTGAACCTGCGGAAAGGACTGCCGATGGAGGCCATGGGACCGATGCTGATCTCCTCTGTGTTTATGCCCAGGCTGTCCAGCATGTCCCCGAAGACGAACTTGCCGGAGATGATGCCTATGGATCCCGTGACCGTCATCCTGTCGGCGAAGATCCGATCGGCTCCGCAGGCCATGTAGTAGCCTCCCGATGCCGCCACCCCGCCCATGGAGACAATGACAGGAATATCTTCCCTGACCTGCTCCACCGCATGGTGCATGTCGGCGCTGGCCAGGGCGTCCCCGCCGCCGGAATCGATCCTGAGTATTATGGCCCGGACTCCGGGCTGAGAGGCGGCTTCTCTAAGTGCGTCGCAGATGGTGCCGCTACCCATGACCCGGCCGATGGGGAAGACGGATCCGCTCTCGCCCCTGTTGATGAAGCCTGTGGCTGTTACGACAGCTATGTGCCCCCGGGGTCCCCAGTTGTCAGATGGGGGGATGGAGTTGGAATACTCCTCCAGTGTCAGCACGGCTATGTCGCCGCCTATCTCATCGGATACCTGGTCACCGTAGCAGACCCCGTCCACCATACCAGCGGCCAGGGCTCGCTGGGGCGTGTATATGCCGGATTCCATGATCTCTCTTATCTGGGCCGGTTCCAGCCCTCTGCCGCTGGAGATCCCTCTTACCAGCTCTTCCTGGAAGGATTCCAGAAGCTCCGTCGTCGCCCTTCTCTCGGAGTCCGACATGTCCGAGCGGGTCAGCATGTCGCTGGCGCTCTTGTACTCGCCTATATGCATGAGGTCCGGATAGATCCCTATCATATCCAGGAAGTCTCTCAGGTAGAAGGACTGGGAGGCGACACCGAGGAAGGCGATGTCTCCTGCGGGATGTATCCAGATGCCGTCCCCCATGGAGGCCAGGTAGTACTCGTCGCTGGAGCCTTCCCGGATGTAGAAATAGACCTTCTTGCCCGTGTCCCTTATCCGCTGCAGAATGTATCTGAGCTCCTCCGCCACCGCCGGTCTGATCCCGGAGTCGTCGATGTCTACGATTACACCGGAGACGGAGTTGTCGTCCGCTATCCCCAGGAGGAGCAGCGCCGTCTCCGTGAAACTCGACCGGACCGGACCGAGGAAGGACCTCTGGCGGAGTTCGTCGAACTCTCCGGCCTCGAACCTCACGAAGATTCCCCGCGGCGCCAGCATGTCCTCTCCGGGAGAGGAGAGGAGAATGACTTCGCCCCTGGAGGAATCGTACCCGTATTCATCGTCACTTTCGGCTCCGTATGAAATGGCCGCGTTCCCAAGACCGGCGGAAAGACCCAGACTGAGCCTGTCCTCGCCAACGCCGGCTCTGAATGCCAGTCCTTCCATCGGTCTGAACTCGGCGCCGGCGGAAAGGCTGTAGTCTTCAAGATCGCCGCCGGTCTCCACGTCCGCCGTGATGGTGAGACAGCTACCGAAGGGCCTTAATCCCAGCCCCGCCCGGTACGACGGCTCGACATCATCGCCTCCGTCCAGTTCCACCCCGCCCCTTCTCACCATTCCCAGACTGAACCAGTCGTTGGGCCTGACGATGAGTCCCACTGTGAACAGGTCCTTCCCGGCGAAGACGTTGTCCCGGACCGTAGGATCGAACCATGTGTAGCCGATCCCCAGGAATGCCGTTTCATCGAAGATGTCGAAGCCTGAGGAGAGGGTGAACTTCCTCATGTCCAGTCCGTCATCCCACCAGCCGGAAAGACCCATGCCCGGAATGGAGAGGGATACCCTGTCGAACCCTTCGAAGGAGCTGTCGGAAACAGCATATCCGAACCTCAGCTGAAGGGTCCTTATGAAACTGAAGCCTGCGGGGTTTATGATTTCCGGGTTGCCGGCTTCAGGGTATGCGACCCAGTCGAAGACGGGCGCGGGACCGGGGGTGACGTAGGCACCGACCAGAGAAGACAGAAGCAGAATAGCTGCAGGAAAAAGGAATACTCTCATTCCAGCCCTCCTTTGGAATAACTAAGCCTCATGATACGTTAGCCGGGATCCGAAGGAAGGTTCCCTGACGGGAAGTCGGATCAGATGGGGTGTATTATAGGGTCCTCCTTCAGAACCCTGCTGAGAATGTAGGAGGCCCGTTCCGCCTCTTCATCATTGATTACCGCGAAGACCCTCTTGCGGCTCGCGGCGATGTGCTTGACATCGATATGCTCTCTGGCAAGAGCGCTCAGGGCAAGGGTCATCGTCCCTATGACCGTTTCGCAGACGGTTTCCTCGAGGTCGAAGCTGAGTATGGCAAGACCGTGCTGAACGGTCACTTCTCCCATGCCTATGATGCCCTTAACTTCTTCAAGAACCCTGTTTGCTTCCTCGAAACATTCCTCGGAAACGCTGAAGGAGATGTCCCCTTCATCCGGTCCGTGCTCTGTGTTGAACATGTGCAGGATATTGATGTTCTTCCTGCCCAGGGCAGTGAAGAGCATTCCCGCCGTGCCGGGTTTCGCCGGCACTCCGTGGCACGTGAACCGTATGATCTTTCTTCTTCTCGTCATGAGGACTTCGTTCATGCTGTCTCCTTTCCCGCAAAGAGGTCGGCGGCTCGTGTTCGCTCCCGGAAATGAGCGGTCCGGCGCCGGATGGTAATTCTCCACCTATGGTGGTGAGGCGGCATAAGCCGCCTCACCCCGTAATATCAGGTGACCGAGTCGATGGCCAGTTTCACGGACTCCCGGATCAGCTCGGCCGGGGGTTCCTTGATGAAGCCCTCCTCCATCAGGCTGTGGACCAGTTTCCTGGCCTCCATGATATCGGTCCTGGCCTCATCGACTGCCTGTTCCCTTGTGATCACCCTTCTTGCGACTCCGTCCTTGATCGCCTGCATCGCCACATCGGCGGCCTCCTCGGGGAAAACATCGGCCTCGTCCATGGTGGGGATGATGTAGTCCGGAGTAAAGCCGCGCCTGCCGGCGAAATTCGCAAGGGACCGGGCCGCAGCCACGGCCATGCTGTCGGTGATGGCCCTGGCGCGCACCAGCAGGGCTCCCTTCAGTATCCCGGGGAATCCGAGGGAGTTGTTAACCTGGTTGGGAAAGTCACCCCTCCCGGTGGCCACGATTGCCGCCCCGGCCTCCTTGGCCTCGTAGGGGTATATCTCGGGAACGGGATTGGCACAGGCGAACACGATGGGATCCCTTGCCATGGACCTTATCCATTCTTTGGGAATGAGCCCCGGGCCGGGCCTCGAAACAGCGATGAGGGCATCCGCTCCCTTGATGGCCTCGGCGTGGGTCCTGAACTTCTCAGGGTTCGTGGACTGGCAGAGTTCCCACTTCCTGTAGAACCTCTTGTCCGCCCTGATATCCTCCCTGTCAGCGGAGAGGCTTCCGCTGGAGTCGAACATCACCATCTTCTTCGGATCGCCTCCCGCCGTGATTATCAGCCTGGCTATTGTGGTGTTCGACGCTCCGGCCCCGATGAAGACGATTCGAATGTCCTCAAGCTTCTTGCCCACCACTTCAAGGGCTCCAAGAAGCCCCGCCAGCGTAACGCATCCGGTTCCCTGGGCATCGTCATGCCAGACCGGTATGCTGCATTCTTCCCTGAGAGTATCAAGAACCTTGAAGCAGTTGGGCTGGGAGATGTCCTCCAGATTGATCCCGCCGAAACTGGGCTCCGCCATCTTGACGAAGTCTATGATCTTGTCGGGATCGGGATTACCGTCTGCATCCCTGTTGTTTATGCAGAGTGCAACCGCATCGACGCCGCCCAGGTACTTCATCAGGAAGGCCTTGCCCTCCATCACGCCCAGTCCGCCGGGAGGTGTGCAGTTGCCATCTCCAAGCACCCTCGTGGAATCGCTCACCACTCCGATCAGGTTGCCCTTGTTGGAGAGTTCGTATGCAGCCTCGTTGTTGTCGCGTATCGTGGTGGATACCCTGGAGACGCCCGGTGTGTACCATACGTTGAACCAGTTGAACCCGTAGAGTCCCGCCTTGGGAACGGTTATCATCTTGCCCCTGTAGAACTTGTGCATCCTGTATGCGAGTTCCTTGAGGAAGACAGTCTTGGCCTTTGCTACCTGTTCCTCTGAGAAGTCGTCCGGGAAAAGGTCTCCCAGGTTGTTCAGCGTCAGGTCGAAATCTTTCATCTTACCATCCGTTCTGGAATGAGACAACTGCGGATCAATCTTCCCGGCGGTACTCCGCCACGCCCTGCTCGAAAAGGTCGTTGCCTTTCGTGTCGTTCACAACAAAGAGAGGCATTCTCTCCACCACAAGCCTTCTGATGGCCTCAGGGCCCAGGTCGTCGTAGGCAATCACCTCCGCCTGCCTGACCGAGGAGGCGATACCCGCCGCCGCGCCTCCCACTGCGGCGAAGTATACTCCTCTGTTCTCCACCATCGATTCACGTACTCTTATCGACCTGGGACCCTTGCCGATGGTTCCCTTCAGGCCGTGCTCCAGCAGGAGGGGCGTGAAAACGTCCATCCTGTAGCTTGTGGTCGGTCCAGCCGAGTTCATGACCTGGCCGGGCCTTGCAGGAGCCGGGCCGACATAGTAGATTACGGCTCCCTTCAGGTCGAAGGGAAGCTCCCCGCCATTCTCTATGAGTTCCACCAGCCTCTTGTGAGCCGCGTCCCTGGCGGTGTATATCTCACCGGACAGGAAGACCTTGTCCCCGGATTCAAGGTTCGATATCTGCTTATCATCCAGGGGAGTTCTCAGTTCAACAGTCTTCAACGGGATCTCCTCCTGCCTTCCTAGATTGATCTCTCCCCATGCCTGCTGGCATGGCACTGAATATTCACCGCAACGGGCATCGAAGCTATATGGCAGGGCACGGTCCTGATGTGGACGGCCAGGGCCGTGGTCCTGCCGCCCAGTCCCTGGGGTCCAATGCCCAGGTTGTTGACCCTTCTCAGCAGTTCCTTCTCGACCCTGTCGAACTCGGGATCGGGGTTAGGTTCCCCGATAGGTCGCAACAGGGCCTCTTTTGCCAGCATGGCGCATTTCTCGAAGCTTCCGCCTATACCCACTCCCACCACGATGGGGGGGCAGGGATTGCCGCCTGACCTGGAGACCCGGTCGACAACGAAGTTCTTCACCCCTTCGATGCCGTCGGCCGCGGTCATCATTCGCACCTCGCTCATGTTCTCCGCCCCTCCGCCCTTTGGGGCAAAGGTGATCCGGACCCTGTCGCCGGGTACGATCCGCGTGTGGATGATGGCCGGGGTATTGTCGGTGGTGTTCTTCCTCTTCATGACGGGGTCGCCCACCATGGACTTGCGGAGATATCCATCCGCGTACCCCTTCCTCACACCCTCGTTCACGGCATCCTCCAGCGCCCCGCCGGTGAGATGGACATCCTGGCCCACCTCCAGGAACACTATTGCGGCGCCGGTATCCTGGCAAATGGGCATCCGCTCCTTCTCCGCGATGTCATGGTTATCCAGTATGACCTGGAGAATCTCTCTTCCCAGGGGAGATTCCTCCTTCGCCAGGGCGTCCCTCAGGGCCTTCTTCACGTCATCCGGAAGATGGATGTTGGTGTCGATGCAAAGATCTCGGACAGCCTCGGTTACTTTCGCGACGTCAAGCTCTCTCAATTTCATCCTCCCAGTCCAGCGGCAACAAGATCGACTATCTGCTCCACGGTGTCGGCAA
This sequence comes from Candidatus Fermentibacteraceae bacterium, assembly GCA_016936235.1. Lineage (GTDB taxonomy): Bacteria > Fermentibacterota > Fermentibacteria > Fermentibacterales > JCC-6 > Aegiribacteria. The sequence continues at coordinate 15,542 of JAFGPK010000040.1, forward strand.
CAGGTATCCCGTGCTCCCGAAGCACATTGACCTTGGCCTCGGCAGTGCTGTCCGCACCGGAGATTATAGCCCCGGCATGGCCCATGCGCTTGCCGGGAGGCGCGCTTCGGCCTACGATGTATCCGACCACGGGCTTTGTTACGTGCTGACCGATGAAAGCCGCGGCATCCTGCTCGTCCGTGCCGCCTATCTCCCCCACTATAACCACCAGCTCCGTCTCTGCGTCTCTTTCGAAATGAACCAGGTAATCGTTGTACTTCATCCCTACTATCGGATCACCGCCCATGCCTATGGCGGTGGACTGTCCGTACCCCGCGAGGGACAGCTGGTTCACAACCTCATAGGTGAGCGTTCCGCTTCTTGAGATGACGCCTATGGGACCTCTGCTGAAGATATTCCCCGGCATGATACCCACCTTGGACTTACCCGGGGAGATGAGTCCGGGGCAGTTTGGTCCCACCAGTCTCGTATCGAGCTCGTCAAGCTCCTGAGCCACTCTGGACATATCCAGCACGGGTATGCCTTCCGTCACGGCGACCACAAGGCCCACTCCGGCATTGGCGCTTTCCAGAATCGCATCGGACGCAAAGGGAGCGGGAACAAAGAGAACGGAACACTGAGCGCCGGTCTTTCCAACTGCCTCATCCGCAGTATCGAAGACAGGTATTCCCTCGAAAACCGAGCCTCCCCTGCCGGGATGCACTCCGGCCACGACACTGGTGCCGTAATCCTTCATCTGCCGAGCATGGAAGGAGCCGTCCCTTCCCAGTCCCTGCACCATCACCCGGGTCTTCTCATCTATAAGTATGCTCATCGGCCCACACTCCCCTCACGGGCAAGCCGGATAGCTTCCGCTGCTCCCCTTGTCATGTCCTTGAGGGCGGTAATCCCGTGTCCGGCAAGTATTCGGATACCCTCTTCCTCGTTGGTGCCCGTGAGTCTTACCACCATGGGAACTTCAAGGTCTATTCCAGACAGGGCCTGCACAAGTCCGTTGGCGACATCGTCGCACCTTGTGATACCTCCGAATACGTTTATGAAGATGGCCTTCACATTGCTGTCGGAAACGAGGAGCTCCATGGCATGGACCACCTTCTCAGGATTTGAGCTTCCTCCGATGTCCAGGAAGTTCGCCGGAGTTCCTCCAAGGTGCTTTATTACGTCCATGGTGGCCATGGCCAGGCCTGCTCCGTTGACCATGCATCCGATCTCACCCTCGAGCTGCACGTAGGAGAGCCCATGACTCTTCGCCCCGAGTTCCTTCTTCTCGGACGGTGTGGGAAGACGCAGTTCCTCCATGCCGGGATGCCTGTACAGGGCGTTGTCGTCAAGGACTATCTTGGCATCAAGGGCCGTGATCGAGCCGTCCTCGAGCCGGGCAAGCGGATTGATCTCAGCAAGGGTGGCGTCCAGGTCATTGAAGCATTTCCAGAGCTTCACCATTATGGAGGCCGCGGCCATGACTTCCCTGCTGTCGGAAAAGAGTCTGAAAGCAAGCTTCTTGGCTTCGAAGAACCGCAGGCCCCTTTCGGGGTGCACAGGCTGAAAATGGATCTTTTCCGGGGTTTCGGCCGCCACCTTCTCTATATCCATACCCCCGGAGGCGGATACCATCATGACCGGTATCTTCCTCTTCCTGTCGATGGTTATCCCTACGTAATACTCAGCCGCGATCGGGACGGCAGGGTCGATCAGAAGCCTTTCCACCCGGAATCCCTTGATGTCCATCCCCAGTATGGAGTCCGCAGCGCTGAAAGCCTCGTCGGGTGTCCTTGCCAGCTTGACGCCTCCGGCCTTGCCCCTGCCGCCGGTCTTGACCTGGGCCTTGACCACTACCGGGCAGCCCAGGGCCAGGGCCGCCGTCTTCCCATCGGCGGCACTGGTGACCATCACTCCATCCGGAGCAGGTATGCCATGTTCCCTGAAAAGCTTCTTCGCCTGAAATTCCTCTAGTTTCATCTCAACTCCATACGTCCGGTGATACAAAACAAGGATGCTCGAAGAACAAATGACAGCATCAACAATATCAAATGGGCATTTGACTTACAAGTGAGATTCCGCGTTTGCTGCCATTCGTCCACGTGGGACGGCGGTGTGTATATTCGGTGCATGATCGGAACAGAAAACAGCTGAAAGGTTCGTATGTCAGACATTGAAGTAAGGACCAGACTGGCCCCTTCCCCCACCGGGGACCCGCATGTGGGAACCGCGTACCAGGCGCTGTTCAGTTATGTGTGGGCCAGGAAGAACAGCGGTAAGTTCGTGCTGCGCATAGAGGACACCGACCGTGAGCGGTCGTCCCCCGCCTCGGAGACTGCCATAATCGAGTCTCTAAGGTGGCTGGGACTTGATTGGGACGAGGGTCCGGACGTCGGGGGACCCTACGGCCCGTACAGGCAGAGCGAGAGACTGGACATCTATCAGGACCACGTCCAGCTCCTTGTGGCGGAAGGGCACGCCTATCCCTGTTTCTGCAGCCGCGAGAGGCTGGCCGAACTAAGGAACGAGCGGCAGAGGTCCGGAGCCGGCAGCGGTTACGACAGAAAATGCAGGGATATCCCTCCCGAGGAAGCCGGGAGAAGGATAGACGCCGGCGAGGAGTTCACGGTGAGAATGAAAGTCCCGCTGGCGGGCAGGTGTGAGTTCACCGACCTGCTCAGGGGGAAGATAGAGAAGGACTGGGAGTCCATCGACGATCAGGTGATAATGAAGGCCGACGGCTACCCGACCTATCATCTTGCCGTGGTCGTCGACGACCATCTAATGAGGATATCCCACATCATCAGGGGCGAGGAGTGGATAAACTCCGTACCCAAGCACGTCCTGCTCTACGAGTTCTTCGGATGGGAGACTCCCGTCTTCTGCCACCTCCCTCTTCTCCGCAACAAGGATAAAAGCAAGCTTTCAAAGAGGAAGAACCCGGTTTCCATAGACTGGTACCGAAGAACGGGCATACTGCCGGAGGCCCTGTTGAACTTCATAGGCATGATGGGCTGGCACCTCTCGGACGACAGGGAGAAGTTCTCGGTCAGTGACATGATAGAGAGTTTCCGTCTGGAGGATATCAGTCTGGGCGGACCGGTGTTCGATCTGGACAAGCTCCAGTGGCTCAACGGCAAGTACATCAGGGAGGACTTCACAACCGACCGGCTGCTTGACAGACTGGTGGACTGGGGACTTAACAGGGACCATTTCAGGGAGATACTTGAGATCTGCAGGGGGAGGATGACCAGCCTGTCGGACTGGGGCGATCTCACCGCCCACTTCTTCACAGAGAAGCTGGAGTACTCCAGGGACCAGCTGCTTATTAAGGACATGGACGGGACTGAGACCTGCCGGATCCTTCAGATCATCCTCTGGGAGCTGGAGAGAATGGAGGGTTTCACCAAGGACGATATCTACACCACCTTCAGGGAGCTTTCCGAGAAGCTGGACATGAAGATGAAGCTTTTTACGGCCCCGCTATACATAGCCATGAGCGGCAAGTCCGTCTCCACACCCCTCTTCGACACCATGGCCATCCTTGGCAGCGACGTGACCAGAATGCGCATAAAAGCTGCCATGGAGGAGCTGGGCGGACTGTCGGGAAAGCAGCTGGAGAAACTGGAGAGGAGCTATGCTCTGAAGGACGGGGAGGAGTAAGTCCGGGGCCCGGACTTGACCGAAGGGGTTCGATTTTCGATATTTGCGGCCTGAAACGAACGCGCTCCCATCGTCTAGCGGTCAGGACGCTGGCCTCTCACGCCGGAAACCGGGGTTCAATTCCCCGTGGGAGCGCCACTGGCCCACCGGGGTCGGCCACCGGGGTCGGCCACCGGGGTCGTACGTAAGTTCTGGCCAGTTACCCAATAGCATAATCCACAATAAAATGATGTTCTTTTCAGTTACTGTTAGAGAACACCACAGGTTCATCCTCCTGATCAGCATGACTTACGAAACTCCAGTCCTCCACCTCGAGTCTTGACGATCCAATTCGATACTGGACATCCATACTCCTTCTACTCATGAACACTCCGATAATCCGCTCTGCGCATGCCGCAATTCGGACTGATTATATTGTCCTGAGATATCTGACGAATGGGAAACCCATATGTCGGTTTATTGATATTATTCGTATTTGGTAACTGGCCAGAACTTACGTACGACCCCGCTGGTCCCAGGCGGTGGCGAGGCTGTCGAGAGCCTTCTGGACGGTACTCCTGGGGCAGGCGATGTTCATCCGCATGAAACCCTCACCCCCGGGACCGAACATCTTACCGGTATCAAGACCCAGTTTTGCTTTTTTCACGAAAAAATCCTCGAGTTCTTCATCCGTCATCCCCATCCCCCTGCAGTCCATCCAGAGGAGGTACGTGGCCTGGGGCCTGGGCACCCTGATCTCCGGGACCTTCCGGGCAAGTTCATTCCTTACGAGCCGGTAATTGTCTTCCATATAGACCATGAGCTTCGCAAGCCATTCGTCGCCATGCCTGTAAGCCGCTTCCGTCCCGACCATGCCGAAGATGTTGGAAAGCCAAAGGGCACTTGCCTGAAGGGCCTGCTGGAACTTCTCCCTGGTCCTCTTTCCGGGAATGACGTTGATTGAAAGGCCGAGACCTGCCAGGTTGAAGGTCTTGCTGGCGGAGTAGGCGCAGATGAGGTTCTCCTTCAGCGTTCCCGGCAGTCCGGCAGGGATGTGCCTCTGTCCGGGGAACACCAGGTCAGCGTGTATCTCGTCCGAGAACAGAAAGATCTCATTCTCGGAACAGACCTTCAGGATGTTCTTGAGCTCACCCTTCGTCCATACCCTGCCCACGGGATTGTGAGGCGAACAGAGAATGAGCATCTTCGCCTCCCCGGCTTTCTCCTGCAGGTCGTCCATGTCGAAGGAGTACTCGTCTTCGCAGCATCTCAGTCTGTTCTCAAGGGCCCGTCTGCCATTGTTCCTCACGGACTGCTCGAACAGGTAGTACACTGGGGGCTGGAAGACTATCCCGTCACCGGGCGCGGTGAATGCGGTCATGGCCGTGCACAGGGCGGGGACCACACCCGGTGTGGCGACAATCCACTCTTTCCTGATGGTCCAGCCGTAATGTCTCTCGAACCAGCTCATGACCGCTTCGTAGAACGTATCCGGTTTACAGGGATAGCCGAACAGCCCGTGCGAGGCCCTTCGCACGAGGGCTTCGATGACCTGTTCCGGTACCCTGAAATCCATGTCCGCCACCCACATGGGAAGAACGTCAGCGGTCCCGAAAACCTGCCGGTTCATGTTCCACTTGAAGGAGTCGGTACTCCTCCTGTCGATGACCCGGTCGAATTCGTAATCCATTGTCCTCCTTCCTTCAGGACAGAACATAACACCTTGCGGTCTTGATCCCGAATCGAAGCGCCCATGGTGGGACAGCGGTCATTTAACATATTAGCCTTGGGTTTTGCTGGACTTCGATCTTTGAAAGGACGGAACATGGAAGGCAGGGATTTTCTCAAGGCCAACTGGCATCTTCTTGATAGTTTTCAGAGCGACCAGATGAAGGGCGTCGAGCATCCGGAGATCCAGAAGCCGGTCCCGGAGGGAGCCA
>JAFGPK010000041.1 GCA_016936235.1 Candidatus Fermentibacteraceae bacterium
CAGGCTCGTAGTTGAAGGCACCGGTGAGAACGAGATCTACAGGCCCTTCCGGGGCTACACCAGGAGCTTCATTCCCCTTTACGAGAAAGTCCTGGGTTTTGAGGGCGCCGGGACCGACGTCATCGACGGCTCATACCTTGTCATAGGATGCGAGGAGGCCCTGAGCCTCGCGAAGGACCTCATCGACTGGAAGAGGCAGACGGGCCTCGAGGTCATCATAGGCGAGCTTCCCACGATAGGCGGCACCGCTTCGGAGATCGACGATTACATCGAGGAAGCCTACAACACATGGGAGAACCCTCCCGAGTGGGTGCTCCTTCTCGGCAACGAGTACACCATGCCCGTCTACTACTCCAGCGGCACCGAGGCCGACAACCAGTACGGCGTCATCGGCACGGGGTACGATCCCAGCATACATGTGGGCAGGATATGCGCCGATACCCAGGACATGCCATACCAGGCCTGGAAGATAGAGACCTACGAGAACGACCCATACGAGCCTTCCCCCAGCTGGTTCCAGAATGCCATCAGCATAGGTTCCACGGACTTCCACGATCCCTGGATGTCATGGCGCTACGCTGTGATATTCATGGAGCACGAGATGACAGTCTCCCTGTACTGCAATGATCCCACCTACGGCGGCACACCCCCCACCATAGCCAACATCTCCGCTGAGGTTAACGATGGAATATCACTGCTGAGCTACATCGGCCACGGCAGCACCACTTCCTGGGGTACCACGGGCTTCAGCAACAGCAACGTCGCGGCCCTGACCAACGGCCGAATGCTCCCCTGGATAAGCTCCATCGCGTGCAGCAACGCGGAGTTCGACGGGAGCACAGAGTGTTTCGGCGAGGCCTGGATGAACGCAGGCACCGAGGTATCCCCCAAGGGCGCCATCGGCTTCATGGGTGCCACCATGGGCAGTCCGGTGGGTCCCACCGACTCCCTGGCGCTGTACCAGTTCAGGGGGTACTTCGAGGAGGAGATGTACCACATGGGTGCGGCCTTCGACTACGGCAAGATCATGGCCTACTACTACACCGGAGACTCTCAGAACAGCGACATGCACATGATTTTCGGCTGTCCGGAGTTCGATATCTACACCGATACCTCACCCCTTGTTCACCTCGATGTGCAGCATCCCGACTGCATCGCCTCAGGTGCATGGTCCGTTACGGTGGAGGCCGACGGGCTTCCTCTGGAAGGGGCTCTTGTGGGCATAGTGCAGGACACCACCTTCCTGGAGAGCGCATACACAGACGCCTCAGGACTAGCCAGCTTCACCATACCCGCGATACCGGGGACTGACTGGGTCACGGTCACGGCCACGGCCCACAACTTCTACCCATGGGTAGGTTCGGTGCCGGTAACCGGTACAGGTCTGGAAGAGGGTGACGTGTACGGCGGTTTCAGCCTGCATGTGGGTCCCAACCCCTTCTCCGCCGCCACTACCTTCAGTTACAACCTTCCCACCTCCGGCGACATGTCCCTGGACGTGTATGACCTTTCGGGAAGGCTTGTCACTACGGTAGTGTCCGGGGATCAGCCGGCCGGTACGCATACGGTCCAGTGGACCGGCGGCGACAGCCATGACAGGCCGGTACCCGGAGGCGTCTACTACCTCAGGCTCAACGCCGGCGGGCAGACCCTCACAAGGTCCTGCGTGGTAGTGCGCTAGAGTTCTTTCGCGACTGACGGGGCGCGCCGGCAGGCGCGCCCCTTTACCGTTAGGAGTTACGATGTTCCTGTCAGTCATTATCGCGGTCTCCTGCACATCGGGTATTCCCGATACCGCGGGGGCCCTGCTGGTCCGGCCTCCCGGGACCATTCATGCCGGGGACAGCACTGTCACCTCGGAGGAGATGTTCTCGGCCCTCTCGGAAGTGGACGTGGTGTTCGTAGGGGAGAAGCATGACGACCCCCTTGCGCACAGGTGGGAGCTCTACATCTGGAGCCGCCTTGCCGGACCGGATAGAGATCTGGCCCTGGAGATGTTCGAGACCGACGTGCAGGGGCTGCTGGATGAATACCTGGCGGGAGAGGTCACCTGGGAAGAGTTCCTTGAAGGCAGCAGGCCATGGGGCAACTACATCCCCGACTACTGCTTCCTGGTGGAGCTTGCGAAGCTCAGGGGGTGCAGGGTGATAGCGGCAAACGTGCCCAGGCATTTCGCGTCGGATGTTGCAAGGGGAGGTTGGGAGGCTCTTGCGGGGGAAGAGTTCTTCCGGGAGCTGTCGGTGGATTCATCCAATACCGGGTACAGGGAGAGGTTCCTTGAGACAATGGGCGTTGTCGGCGGTGAGATGCACGAGATGCCCATGGACCCCATGAACATGTACAGGGCCCAGAGCCTCAAGGACGCCGTAATGGCCAGTTCGATAGAGGGTGTCCGTTGCATGTTCGTCTGCGGCAGCTTCCACAGCGACTACAGGTCGGGGATCTGCGACCAGCTCTCCGAAAACACTTCATTCCTCACGGTCAAGGTGCTGGGGGAGGGGGAGGAGTATTCGCCCGAACTGGCGGATTACGTTATAACGCCCTGACCCGCTGGGCATGTATGTTCCGACCATTCCACGGTAATAGAAGTTGGAGATATTCGGTCTCCACGCGCGGGTCCCCCCCTGGCTCGTGATCCAGTTCCCGGGTCGCACGAATGAAGTTGACCAGGTTTATCTGAGGCTGTATCGTCATTTCTGATCTGCAGTCTGTATGTAAAGACGATTCACTAGCTTCACGGGCAGGACATGAAAATGAGAACAGATACTCCGGTTCCGATCTCTGGAGCCCCGTCGATAAGGGTCCCGCTGTTGCTTGCCCTGGTCATGCTTGCAGTCGGCACGGGGTACGCAGATGATCCTTTCGGTGAACAGACCTATCCCGTGACGATCCAGACCGCTGACAGGCTCGCGCTCATCGAACCCTCAACGACTCTGGAAGTCGCGCTGGATGGCGAAGCTGCCGATCTTCTCGAATTCATCGCGCCGGATCTTCTGCTTGCCGGCGTTGTGGTGGTGGATGGAAACTCCGCACCCGACTACGGTCCCGTCTACCTCATTGATACATCCACCGGCGAGGTGAAGTGGGAGTACGACAGAGACGACCTGTCCGGAGGTTCCTACAGTCTGCTCTTCTCCGATCCCCTGATAGTCCTTCTCGGTGTGGATGAGTCCTCAGCCGGACTGATCGCGCTGAATCCCGAATCCGGAAGGAAAGTATGGGATGAAAAAGTCGATACACCCTACGGGCTGGCGGGAATAGCGGATCGGAATCAGCTTTATCTGACATTCAGAGACGGGTCAGACTTCAGATCCCTGGTGCTCGATCTTGCCACCGGCGACGAAGTGATGGAAATCGACCTCCCGTCCGAAGCTTTCTCGGATATTCCCCATATATCTGTATTTGTTGAAGATGCAACGGCATTTCTTATTGGCCGGTCCATTGTCGAGGTCGATCTTGCGGACGGAAATATCGTCAGAACGGTGGAAAACCCTGTTTCGAATCCTGATCCGGCCTCAACGATATTCCTGGCTGACGGTATTCTGGCATGGGACGCTCAGGAGATTGCGTACATCGACCGGACATCGAACGATGAGCTCTGGACGGTCGCTCCGGGCAACGGGCCCATAATCGCAGCCGCCGTCAGCAACGGACATATAGTGCTGATTTCCGGTACCGGGCAATCCACTCTGAGCCTGCTGGATCCCGCCACAGGGCGGCAGCTCTGGTCGAACCCTGTCGCCGGCAGGATCGTAAGCCCGATAGCCGCCGGCAATGATCTGCTTCTCTGCACCACCGATTCCACGGTGGTCGGGGTGTCGGCTGCCGATGGAAGAACCGCTTTCATTACGCCGCTCCCACCCGATATGGCTTCGGGAAGCCCTACTTTCGCCGAGATCATGGGACTGCCGGATGTGCTGCGGACTGAGGACGGTGTGCTTTTCGTTGCCAGGGAGCGGTCAGGGATAGCGGCGTTCGATCTTCCGGATGGCCTTCTCCGCTGGTATCAGGCGCATTACAGCGCCGGCATCCCTCTCATCAACTACACCGCCGATGGGCGTTACGGTTCCGTGTACCTGACGATGATCGAAACGGGGCAGCTGAGCGCCGGTGACCCGTTCACCCCGCCTCCCAGTCTCTCCGCCGCCAATCCGGACGGCACATCGCGGCTTCTCACGGTCGCCCAGCAGCGCTATGACCAAGCGCGCGCCAGATACGAAGCGGGGCAGGGAAGCGCGCTGGATGTGGAGATCGCTTCCGGAGGCGAACTGGTTGCGCTGCAGATGGACATGTTCTCCGGTCAGCTGATGGCCGGGATGGAACTCGCACAGTCCATCATGAACTTCGGCGCAGCCCTCAGGGAGCTTCGGCTCGCACAGGGCCGGCAGGGAGTGGTCGACCGCATGGAACTTGCTCTGCAGGGAGCTCAGCGCGCCCAGGAGAACCTGTTCCAGTCAGGCTACTACCTGCGTCCGTTCTACATGGAGATGTGGGGACGCGGGGTGACCATAGTCGAAACCGCCACCGGACTCAGGCGGGACATCATCTTCTCGCCCCAGAGCCCTCCGGCTCTGGCCTACGGTCTCGATATGCCCACCTTCGCCATAGAGAGTGATAGGCTGGTCGCGTTCGGTATCAGCCTTCAGACGGACCGGTATCAGAGAAGGAGCAAATGGGGGACGCACATCCCGGATTACTCATTACTCCAGTACGAACTGGGCAGGATGGAGTTCTTCAGTCATCCCACTTTCTACCCTTCACTGGAACCGGCAATAACCAGCAGGGACATCGAGCAGATCAACTGGCTCATCGACCATGGACGCGGCGCCGGCATACTCGAGTGGAGGAACCAGGCCGGAGAGACCCCCATCTTCTTCGCCGTTGTCATGGGGATGCCCGATATCGTCGAGCTGCTGATAAACGCCGGAGCCGACGTGAACGTTGTCTGCGACGCCGGCATGACGCCCATCGAAATGGCCGGCTTCTCCCTGGAAACCTTTGATGTCCTGCTGGCAGCCGGCGCGCGGACTGCCTCGGGCGAGATACCCTCGAGGCCCGAAGATGCGGTCCCACCACTTCTCATGGCGGTCTGCAGCAATCAGATCGCTGAAGTCCAAAGGTTGATAGAGAGCGGTGAAGATGTCGACTGGCGGGGCGATAACGGCTTAACAGTCCTTTTCATTGCCGTCGCCATAGGCGACCCCGAACTCGTTCGGGTGCTCCTGGATTGTGGTGCGGATGTGAACACAGTCAGCACTGATGGCCAGACCCCGCTGGACCTCGCTTTAACTGAGGAGATCAGAGCCATCCTTATCGCGGCCGGGGCGCGATCCGGAAACTCCGCGGGAGAATAGGATAGTTCCCGGGTTGCTCAGGTGCCTGTAAGCCGTTCGTAGAGTTCCACGGTGCTTGATCCGGGCTCCGTATCGAATTCCCGGACCAGGCTCTTCCTCAGCCGCATGTACTGCCTTATGGCTCCGGTGCGGTCACCGGAGGCCGCCAGACCCTCCATGATGATGCGGCAGGCCTTCTCGCTGCAGGGATCCATGGCCAGCAGGTCTCTTGCGTATCTGACGGCATACCTGTACTCCACCCTGGCCATGCATCTCTCGGCCATCCAGAGAAGGAGCTCCCGCATGAGGTTCTGCAGTCTGAACTGCTCGTCCTCCAGGGGCAGGCTGTAGAACTCGGGCAGGAAATCGCCTCCGTAGAGCTCCATGGCCCTCCGGGCCCTGTATTCCGCGGCATGGGCCTTGCCGTCGCGAAGGAGCACGCGCCACTCCTTTGCCAGGGCGTCGAACTCCCAGAGGTCGGTCCTGACCAGGTCCCTGTTCAGGCTCAGGTACTGGCCTTCCTGGACTATGGCATCCTCACCCACCACCTTCCGCAGGTGGGTCAGCGCCACCCTCAGGCTGGCCTGGGCCTTCCTGTCAGGGACATCGGGCCAGAGATGCGCGGCCAGTGAATCTCTCGTGACTCCTGACGGACCGGATGGAAGAAGCAGCAGACCCAGAAGCTCCCTGGACTTTGCGTAGCCCCAGTCCTTCCTGGCCACTTCCCTGAGTTCGCCGGGCTGCCTTATGGACAGCCCCCCGAAGGTGAGTATCTCCATCTGACGCGACCATGGGTTCACTGCCCTGTTCTTGACGGTCTTTAGTACCCTCTCGAATCCGCCCTTTTCCTCCAGGGTCCCTGCCAGGGCTTTGATGGCTTGATCCGCGTTCATCCTTATCAGGAGTTCCAGTCCCTTCAGCAGTATATCCTCACCCTGTTCTTCCCCCAGCATCAGACCGAAGTTCACCATGATGTCGCTCATCATGGGGACTTCCCCCTTCTCCAGGAGCCATGATACCGATCCTTCCAGGTCTTCCAGGGCGCTCTTCGTGTCACCCCGGGCCAGGTGGACCATCCCCCTGATACCCAGGGCGTATCCGATCTTCGTTCCTAGGCTCTCTTTCTTCGCCAGTGACAGAGCACGTTCCGTGAACTCAATGGCTTCCGTGACATGCTCCTGCTCCAGTGCTAAGGAGGCCTTCATGATAAGGAGGTCGCACTCCATCTGCTCCGCGATGGGGCTGGACTCTATCTCCTCCAGCAGCCTCAGGGCTTCCTCCGTCATGCCTGCCTTCTGACGTATCCTTGCCATCAGCCGCAGGACGAACAGACGGAACCTGCCGCTGTGTGTATCCTTCTCCTTCCGTTCCGCTGTTTCCAGGTATCTCAGGGCCTTTTCGAAATCACCCTTGTAATAGCAGCAGTTAGCCACATATAGAAGGTTTATACTGACCAGCGGCTCCCTGTGGAGCAGTTCCGCCTCCCTCATCGATTCGCTGAACTCCCTCATTGCGGAATCCAGGTCGCCCATGGTCATGAGTATCAGGCCGAGATTCTGCCTGGCGTTCACCGAATGGAGGTTCAGGTTGTGGTCACGGACGATCTCCCACGCCTTGAGCATATGACTGTGCGCCTCGTTCACCTCTCCCATCAGGAACGACACCAGCCCCATGTTCGAGTACACTTTGTAGAGAGCCTCCGGCGCACCGTCCCGGGGTATCTCCCCGATGAGCATCCTTGAATCCTCCAGGGACTGCTGCAGGAGCCCTCTTCTCCGCATGAGGAGGGTCTCCTCGACCCTGAGGAACCAGTAGAAGGAATCCCTCTCCTCCAGGAGGGCTATGCCCCTGTCCAGATATTCCTCAGCCCTGTCCAGCAATCGCTCGGCGAGGGCTGTGTGGAAAAGCTGACGGCACGTGAGTGCGGCCTCCCGACGGAGACCCAGCTCCACCAGGTCCTCCAGCATGGCTTCCGCCTCCTGACAGGAGGGGGCCTCCTCGCCCCTGACCCATGCCAGGTATTCGTACTCCGCCTTTATCCTCAGACTGTCCCTCTCCGCGAGTTCCAGGCCCCGGGCAATACTCCATGCCATGCTCATGTACTCCCAGGAGCCGGAGTAATCCAGGGATTTCTCCTTCAGGTCCATGGCCAGCCTGAATAGCCTCAGGGCCAGTTCAGGGGTCTCCTCTTCGGGAAGAAGGTCCCTTGTGAGATGCAGGGCGATACCCGCCCCGTTCCCATGCATGTCCTCCAGGATGGAGGCCAGTTCCCTGTGGAGCCTCCGCCTTCTGTTCACTTCCATTCCGCTGTAGAGCACATGCCGCAGAAGGGGGTGGGCGAACTGGTAACGTCCCTTCGATGCTACGAGTATTCCCTGAGACGAGAGCACCCCCACCGATACGGCTGGGTCTTCCGGAGCATCTTCCTCAAGAAGTCCGTTCAGAGTATTCATGCTGAAGCTGTCGCCAATCACCGCCGCGCATTCCAGTATTCTCAGCTCCTCCGCATCCAGCTGCCCCAGCCGGTACCTGACGACGCTCTCCAGCGTCTCGGATACCGTGAAATCCCTGTAGCCCTCCTCCACCTTCCACCGCTCCTTACCTCTGTCCGTATGGATGACTTCCTGGCGGATTAGTGCCTTCAGTATCTCCTCCATGAAAAGTGGATTGCCCTTGGACAGGCTGGAGAGCCAATGCTTGAAGTGCTCCGGAGCTGCTCCATGCATGGCGGTGTCAAGCAGGAGGGAAGATTCCTCGAACGAGAGGTTCTGAAGGTCCATGGTCCTTACAAGCCGCTGCACGTTCAGATCGTCCATGAGCCGGTCCAATGCCTGGTTCTCCGCACCCGACCGCGCTCCCGCCATGAGCAGGATCGGAATGTCTGATATCCTTCCCGCAAGAAAACGGAGGAGAGTCAGACCTTCGGGACTGATCCACTGGACATCATCCAGGACCATCACAAGGGGCCTTGACCTAGAGAGGCCCTGAAAGAAATCCTGGAAGGCACGGACTACGCTGAGTGTACTCTCCGGCTGTGCGGCCTCGGGGACCTCGATGGGGTACAGGTCTCGGAGGACCGGGATGAGATGGAGGATATTCGCGGCTATTCCCGGAGAAAGGTACTTGACCATCCACGAGGGGCTGTGTTCCCTGTTGCACAGGAAATCCTCCACCATGTCCGTGAACGGTGAAAATGACCGGACCGGATCCCTGACCGACCTGCCCTCCAGGATGTGGAAGCCCCTTTGGCGGATACTTTCGGTGAATTGATCAAGAAGCCTTGTCTTCCCAACCCCAATGGCGCCCCTGATGAACACCATGCTCCCGCCGTACTCCAGTGCGCCCTCGAGCATGTTCTCGAGTTGCTCCAGTTCCCTGATCCTGCCGGTGAACGGCGTGAAGCTGCCCAATGAACCCCTCCAAAGCAAGCCATCCCTGGATCCCGCATGCCTGCCGGGCCTCTGACAATGCTAATCCAAACCGGGGGTCCGGTAAAGGAGGACAGTGACGTTTCATGGAGGAGAACCTGAGTTTTGTCCTCCGGCGGGGTATCGCCGTGTTATCGGGGGGAAGGTACTGTCCGGGGGGGGCGGAAGGAGTTCCCGGGCTCTTCGAATGAACCCGGGAATTCCCCCGTTGTATCAGGAATGGAGAAAGTGCTATCTGAACATGGCCTTGATGCTCCCGAAAGTGGCGGCCTCGAGGTACATGGGATCGTAGTCGACATACATGTAGGGACAATGGGACGGGCTTTCCCTTGAATTCATGTGGAAGCTGTCGCTGTCTGAATCATTCTTGAATATCTGGAAACCGTAGTTCGGGTGAATGCCACTGACGAATTCCTGCACCAGGTACGTCACATCGACCTCCCAATAGCCGACCTGCGATGGTGCGGGAATAAGGCTGATCCCGGAGAAGAGCGGCCTGGAGTTCCAGGTTACGATATCCTCTTCCCAGAAAGTGGTGTTCCTGCCGACATAGATCTCGTCCGTGGGGACGGTACCATAGAGTTCCCATACATAAATGATCATGATAGCCGAGTTTATGGTCGCCCCGGTCAGGGATGCAAGATCGTACTTGATGAGAACGTTGCTCCAGCCCCCAATGTATCCTACCGTCATATCCTCCCAGCATCCGTAGTTGTAACCCGGATTAGCTTGCCATACATAGGTATCTTCGGTCGGGAACAGATTGACGGTATCTGAGAAAGCTACAGCGGTCAGGATCATAATTGCAAGGATGAATACAGGTTTCATTCTATTCCCTCATTCCTATCTGAACATCGCTTTTATGGCGCCGAAGGTTGTGCTCTCCAGCGCCAGCGGATCGTACTCCACACAGAGGAATGGACTTACCACCGGCGGACCCTCCTTGGACCTCAGACAGAAGGCATCATCGTTGGTGTTGTCCATGTATATCTGGAAACCGTAATCGGGCCAGGTTCCGTTCACGAACTCCTGCACGAAGCCGGTCACGCACACCAGCCAGTAGCCGGTCTCGAGAGGCGCCGGAACGCTAACCACATCCACGAAGTCCGGTTTGTTGTTCCAGGTTACCCCGCTTTCGGCCCAGACCGCATCGTTCCTGCCGATGAAGATGTCTTCCGCGGGGACGCTGCCCAGCAGGTCCCAGCAGTTCAGCCAGAGCGTGGCATCGATGATCGTGGTGCCGGCCAGGGGAGAGAGGTCGAACTTGATCAGGGCGTTGGACCAGCCGTACAGGTAACCGACTGTCATGTTATCGGATGCACCGTAATTTATATCGGGGGCGAACTCCCAGACATGGGTGTCTGCTGTGGGCGGCAGGATGATCGTCTCCGATGCCTCGAGGCCCGTGACTGCCAGAATTAGGACCAAAACCGTTGATTTGTATTTCATTCTCTTCCCTCCTGTGACTGGTTTAAAAAAATTCCTATCTGAACATGGCCTTGATGGCGCCGAAGGTTGCGTTCTCCAGCGCCTGAGGTTCGTAGTAGACCATCAGGTAAGGACTGAATGACCCGTACTCCCTTGATCTCGTGCGGATTGTGGCATTCTCGTAGTCACCCTTGAAGACCTGGAAACCG
>JAFGPK010000117.1 GCA_016936235.1 Candidatus Fermentibacteraceae bacterium
ACGGAGAGGAGGTGCCGGAGTGTGAGGGTCTTGCCGAAAAGCTGCAGGTTGTAGTAATGTCCCTTTCCAAATTGGAGATCAAAATGCCTGGACTGACAAAGTCTGTACCTTTCCTTGTCCTTCTTTTCTCACTTTTCGCAATCGTGAGCTGCGGCGGTGAAAACGACCAGGACCCCGTCCCTGTGACGCCGGCGGATTCGGTTGAGACCGAACCCGACCTCAGCGTCGAAGTTCCTCTGCTGCGGGTCGGCCACTGCAACCATGACCATCATTCAGCCGTCTTCATCTCCGCACTCAGGGGGGAGGCCATGCGTGACCTCTACGGTGTCTACCTTGTACCCCTGGGCGAGAAGTACTACGCTCTGGTGGAGAACGGCGCAAAGGTCCTGGAGATTGAGCTTGTGCAGTCACAGGGTGCCATCAACCTTCCCAACAACATGGTAGCCGGGCTTTTCGATATCGGGTTCGGGGGTGTCATCCCCTTCGCCGCCAGCGCCGACCAGGGAAGCGGTGTCCGCATAATAAGCCCTCTCCACAGCAGGGGAGACATGCTCGTGGTCGCCGCCGGCAATCAGGAAGTTTCAGACTGGGGCAGTTTCCTGCAGTGGGCGAGATCCGGTGAAGAGCCTGTGATCATAGGCTACAAGAGTCCCAGCGCCGTGGCTCTTCTCATATTCGAGTCGGCCCTGACCGAGGAAGGGATAGCCTGGAGCATGCAGGGCAACCCGGAGCCGGGATCCGATATCCTTCTCTTCAACGCCCAGGGCGAAGCCAATCTCAATCCGGCCCTGCAGAACGGGACCATTCACGGTTACGTGTCAAACAATCCAGCCTGCGCCCTGGCGGAACACACAGGCATAGGGAAGTGCGTCGCCGAACTCTCAGACCTTCCGCCGGGTGATTTCATCAACCACCCCTGTTGCGCCATAGCCTCCTTGGACGTGACGATAGCTGAGAGACCTGATGATATCGCCGCGGCCCTGAGGCTGTTCGCGGCTGCCACCCGGTACATCAACGAGTACCCCGAGGACGCCGCGGAAGCCGCGGCGGAGTGGATAGGCAATCCCCTGGAGGTTGAGATCCTATCCATGGGGACAAGCGGCTACGATATGCGGCTCACGGACGACTGGCTCGGGAACATGGAGGCCATACTGGACAACATGAGGGCGCTCGGCTCCTTCACCGGACCCCTCTCAGAACAGGATAGCGAGATGAACGCAGCGGCGCTGTACGATTTTTCGATGATGCCGGAGGGGCTGAGGTAGCGCCATAGGATCAGGCGGGATCAGAGGAAGGCTGCGGCGGTATACGGACGGGGCCGGTCGTTTTCTTCCCGGCCTCGTCATTCCACTGCTCCTTGTGCTGTGGTGGACCCTGGCCACCGGCGGAGGGTCGGACACTCTCCTTCCATCACCTGGAAGGGTGCTCCATGTACTTGTCCATCCGCTTCAGGACCAGATATCAACAGGGTCGCTCGCCTGGAGCTCGCTTGTCAGCCTTGCAAGGGTCGTGGTGGGTTTTTTCCTGGCAGCCCTGGTGGGGATCCCTCTGGGACTCGTCATGGGAGCCTCCTCGCATGCGAGGAGGATGCTGTCGCTCGTGGTGGAGATGGCCAGACCCCTGTCCGCCATAGCCCTGCTCCCGCTTTCCATAATCATCTTCAAGGCCAGGACCTTCGCTCAGGTGCTGGGGCTCCGACATCTGATGTACCAGAAGAACCTGCTGAACGAGATGCAGCTGGGCATGATTTTCATTCTCTTCTGGGGCGGGGTCTTTCCCGTAATCCTGGGAACGATGCAGGGGGTGAGGAGCGTCAGGAAGATACACCTGGAAGCGGCGGGGATTCTGGGAGCGGGAAGGCTCTTCACCTTCAGGAACGTGATAGTCCCTTCAGCCCTGCCGGACATCTTCCACGGTCTGAGAATGGGAATAGGAAGATGCTGGATGGTGATAATCGCCGCCGAGATGCTCCCGGGCACGAACTCGGGCATAGGATACCTGATCAGATACTCCTATCAGCTTTCCAGGTACGACATCATGCTGGCCAGCATAATCATCGTGGCCTGCATCGGCGCCGTTTTCTCCAGGGGACTGGAGGCCCTCGGAGAGAAGTCCCTGGTGCTGAGGAGCAGGGAGAGGTGAGATGAGAAGACTTACGGTGTCAGACCTCTCCGTTACCTACAGGGAGGCTTCGGGCGACGTCCATGCCCTGGGCCCTGTGAGCTTTCAGGTGGAGGCCGGGGACTTCCTCTGTGTCCTCGGCCCCACCGGCTGCGGAAAGACCACGCTCCTGAGGACGATAGCCGGTCTGGAGACACCGGACACAGGGCGGGTCGCTTTGCCCGCGGGCGCTGACGGCAGGGAGCCGGTGATCGGCTACGTCTACCAGCAGGGTGCGCTGTTCCCCTGGATGACCGTGAGGTCCAACATAGAGTTTCCCCTCAGAGCGGCGGGAATGAATCGCTCCGCCAGAAGGGAGGAGGTGGAGACCATGCTTGGAACAGTGGGCCTTTCGGCGTTCGGCGACACCTATCCACATCAGCTCTCGGGAGGTATGCAGCAGAGGGCGGCCCTGGCCAGATGCCTCGTGATGAGGCCCGACCTTCTTCTGATGGACGAGCCCTTCAGTTCACTGGACGCCAGGACCAGCCAGGAACTTCAGAACAGCCTCAGAGATCTCTGGAAGAAGGCTTCCACTACTGTGGTATTCGTCACTCATAACATCGAGGAAGCGGTGTACCTGGCAGAGAAGGTAGTAGTACTGGGGCACAGACCCGGACAGATCGTGAGGAGGGAGACGATCCAGCTTCCGGATCCCAGGTCCAGGCTTTCCGGACCCTTCACCGACTATCTCGTCTCCCTCAGGCAGACCTTCGAGTCCCTCGTGCTTGAGCACTGAACCGGCTTTTCCGGATCCGCCGACTCCATGCATCCTGCTCAGTATCAGTTCTGTTCCAGGACGAAATTGTAGATTACGGCGGTCCAGACACCCACCGGGACTCCATCGTCCCGTCTGGCGGGGGACCAGCTGCTTCTCATGACGGCCTCAAGCGCCGCGTTGTCCATGCTGGCAAGTCCCGAACTCTGGACTACCACCGCATCCAGCGGGACTCCCTCCGTGGATATGAATACCTGAAGGGTGACCCTGCCCTCGACGCCTGCCTGTCTGGCCATATCCGGGTATTCGGGCACCGGTCTGAAAGTGCAAACCGGCAGCACGCTGTGAGGGATGAAAGTCCCCGGTTCCGGAATGGTGTTATCGGGCTCCACATCGGGTTCCAGCAGGTTGGGATCCACTGTGATCACGCTCCTGAGCCCGGCGGTGTCCGGATCGGTGCTTATTACGATATCCGGCTCCACCACGTCCGGTATCTCTGTATTGATGATATGCTCGACGTCCACGGGGTTCTCTTCCGGCAGTTCGGGAGGGATCTCGTAGAGCTCACCTGGATCGAACCCGCGCATCTCCTCGCTTCCGGTCCTGGTCGCCAGCCTACCCATGGACGAACCGGGTATCGCCTCGAACGCTATTATCAGAAGCATGAAGCTGCAGAGTACCCCGTAATCCATCGTGCCGGCCCTGCTGCTGCTGTTTTCATGTCTCATTCCCGCACCTCCTTCAACCGTTATACATGGAATGACGGCGCCTTATTCCAGTCGCCGACAGGGGCAATGTAGCGCAGAGGCACCGATTGGATTAAATTATCCCTTATCGGTCTTTAAGGCTTTCAGCCATGGAGGTTGTGGGAACATTGCTGGATAAACTGGAGTTCGACACTCCCAGGATATTCGTCCGCGGGGTTCTCGAGGACAGCGAGACAGGTCCCCTCAGGGACTTCATCGAGAAGCACCGCAGGGAAGTGATGGATTCGGGGCAGCTGATCGTGGATTTCCAGGACAGCACCGGCATCGACTCAGTTCCCGCCGTGGTTCTGTACGGGTTCTTCAAGGAACTCAGGAGGGCCGGCGTAAGGGTGAGGATTGAGAACTCTCCCGCTTCCGTCGAGAGCATCTTCGAGAGTCTGGCGAAGTTCGACTCCAGGGGAATGGAGGAGCGGCGGAGGTCCTCGTTCAGGGAAGTGGTGGAAGCTTTCGGCTCCAGCGGTTACGAATTCGCGATGATGATCGTTTCGCTGACAAGGTTCCTTTTCGAGACCATCGGGGCATTCGTCCAGCTCATCATGCATCCGCTGAAGATAAGGTGGCAGATGGTCCTCTATTACATGGAGGAATCGGGTTACAAGGCCATTCCCATAGTTGCGGTCCTCAACTGGCTGCTGGGTGTGGTCCTGGGATACCAGGCGGGCTACCAGATGAGGGTCTTCGGAGCCGAGACCTTCATGCCCGCCCTTCTGGGGTACAGCATCACGTGGGAGATAGGACCGAT
This sequence comes from Candidatus Fermentibacteraceae bacterium, assembly GCA_016936235.1. Classification (GTDB taxonomy): domain Bacteria; phylum Fermentibacterota; class Fermentibacteria; order Fermentibacterales; family JCC-6; genus Aegiribacteria. The sequence continues at coordinate 4,388 of JAFGPK010000117.1, forward strand.
GCTGGCGGCGGTTCTGGTTGCCGGAAGATCGGGCTCAGCCTATGCCGCCGAAATAGGGACCATGCAGGTTCGAGAGGAGGTGGACGCCCTGAGGGTGATGGGTTTCGACACATTCAGCTACCTGGTAACGCCGAAGATGATGGCCCTTCTCATGGTGATGCCGTTCCTGGTCCTCCTTGCGAACCTCTCCGGGATATTCGGGGGCCTGCTCGCAGGGACATTGTTCCTGGGACTGCCGGCGGAAACCTTCATATCGGAGCTGGGCAAGGCGCTGATACCTCTGGACATCATCTGGGGAATGCTCAAGAGCATAGTGTATGCGGTGATAATAGCCAATGTCGGGAGTTTCATGGGCATGAAGGTCAGGGGCGGAGCCTCTGCCGTGGGCCAGGCCACGACTGCCGCGGTGGTGCTGAGCATCTTCATGGTCATACTGGCGGATGCGCTCCTCTCTCTGCTCTTCGTCCACATCAGACCTGGATTGAGCATGTAGCGTGGATAGGGTGATGAAGGTGGAGGGTCTTCAGGGCGGCTGGGGAGAGCAGCTGGTCCTTGACGACGTGAGTTTCTCGGTGGAGAAGGGCGAGATAGTAGCAATAGTCGGCAAGAGCGGGTGCGGCAAGAGTACTCTGATGCAGCACCTGCTGGGTCTTGTGAAACCCTGGAGGGGCAGGGTCGTCTTCAGGGAGACGGATATTTGGTCAAGCCCTGAAGCCATGCAGAGGGCCAGGAGGAGATGGGGCGTCACCTTCCAGTCCGGGGCTCTGCTGGGCAACCTCACGGTCATCGAGAACGTCAAGCTCCCGCTGAAGGAGTATACCGACCTGACGGAGGACGAGATAGCCACGGTGGCCTACAGCAAGCTGGATACGGTGGGTCTGGCGGACTTCGCCGACTCCAGTCCTCTGGAGGTTTCCGGCGGAATGCAGAAGAGGGCCGGACTGGCGAGGGCCATGGCCCTGGACCCCGAGGTTCTCTTCTTCGACGAGCCCTCGGCAGGGCTCGATCCGGTCACATCAGCTCATCTGGACGATCTCATCAGGTCCATAAACCGGTCGCTGGGAACAACCGTGGTCATTGTTACACATGAGCTGGCCAGTATATTTGCTATCTCGGACAGGGTGATCATGCTTGATGCCGAGGCCCATGGCATCATCGCCAGGGGTACGGCCCGGGAACTCCGGGACAGCAGCGGGGACAGCCGGGTGCGCGCGTTCTTCAGAAGGGAAGCCGCGGAGGAGGGTAAGGACAGCTGACATGTCTATGACCGGCAACAAATTCAAGCTGGGGCTCTTCTTCTTTTTCGGAATAGTGATCTCCTTCGTGCTCATCTTCTGGCTCAGCGGCGGTTTCAGGGAGCAGAACACCACCATCTACGTCAGCTACTTCCCGTGGTCGGTACAGGGGCTGAACGCCGGCGGCAACGTCATGTACAACGGCGTCACCATAGGGCATGTGTACAGCATCGACATCGCCCCCGACGGCAGGCTGGTGGAGGTGCTCATGAAGATCCGCTCTGACTTTCATATGGATTCCACCATAGTGGCCACGATGCAGCTCATAGGAATAACGGGACTCCAGGTGATAAACCTCAGCGCTGATTCGGTTAGCCATCGGCCTCCGCGGCGATTCAGCTTCGAGGTGGAATATCCGGTCATACCAGTGGGCGAGGGTGCATTCCAGAATGTCACGACCACCCTGACGAGAATAACGGAGATAATCAATGAAATCGACTTCAAGGCCCTGAACGATCAGCTGCTGCAGCTCCTCGAGAATACCAACGCCATACTATCCAGGGACAGGATAGAGAGGATAGAGACCGCGCTGCTGAGCAATTCCGAGCACCTCGACTCGCTTCTAGTCACATATACAAGGCTCGGGAGGGACCTTGACAGGCTGGTGCTCCGCCTTGACAGCATGGCTCCGCAGATAGCCGGGGAACTGGATTCCCTTATAGCCGAACTGCATGATCTCTCGGAACCCATCGGCAGGTTCGCGATCAAACTTGATGAGCTGTTGACGGAGAGTTCGGAGATGCTGGGCAACCTCTCCAGTCTTCTGGAGATACTGCGAACGGACCCGTCCGTACTATTCATACGAACTTCGGGAGAGGGGGTCTGGCAGTGATGCGCAGGCCGATCGAGACCCTGTTGGTTCTACTTGTAATCGTTTCCTCCGCATGCATTACGGTCAACGTCCCCATCGGGGGAGATCCGGCATCCACAGCCACAGTGTGGTCGGTGGAGCCCGAGAGACCGGCCCCCATGAACGTTTCCACCAGGTACGTGGTGCAGATCAAGGACTTCACCGCCGCCCAGTCGGTTCAGGGCGTGCAGATGATCGTCTTCAACGGTGACGGGACTATCAACAAGTCCTCCATGGATATCTGGAGCAGCAGGCCTATCGAGATGCTGCCGGACATACTGCTTCGGGACATGGTTTCCGCTGGAGCATGGGGTGCGGTCCTCCGCAGTTCGACCATGCTTCCCGAGGACATGATAGTGGAAGGTTACGTCAGGGAGTTCGGTGGAAGGGTCGTCGGCGAGAAGTGGGAGGCGGTCATAGATGTGGATGTCACACTGCTGGACGGTCACACCTACGATCTTGTCTTCCAGGAGAACTACCGTTTCCACTGGGAGCTGGACTCGCCCAGCTACGCCGCTCTGGCGTCGGCCATGAACATCCTGGTGGGTATCTGGAGCGAAGAGGTCATGAGCGACATCTGGTCCTCCACGCTGCCATTGCGCTGACTGCCCCGTACGGACCCTCGAAGGCCGCCCCGTTGAGGCTGCCTTCCGATGGACGGATACTGCTTGCGAATGCGAATGGAATATTCCCGGAGGTAATATGGCTGTTTTCGGCAGGAAGAAACGACGAGACAGACCGGTCGGAGCTGTTCGCGGCGCTGCCGGATCTCCATCGGACGAGCTTCTCAACTACATCATCGTTATCCTGGACAGCTGCCGATACGATACTTTCATGGAGGCCTGCCCCAGGACCATAATGAAACTTGGAGAGACCGAGTGCCGCTACTCCTACGCATCCTGGACGGCTCCCTCCCATTACAACCTGCTCATGGGACTGATGCCGCACACAAGTCCGAGGCATGTCTTCGCCTCGGAGTACTACAAGAAGGATTTCGTGAAGTTCAATGAAAGACTCGGCGCCAGGGGGATAGAATTCAAGAGCCTGGTGCCAAGGCTGTATCTGCCGGATTATCTCAGGAGTTCCCTGGGGTACACGACCAGAGCCATGGTCTCACTCCCGGTCCTGAACAGCCACACTCCGGTCAACAGCGGTTTCGACTCATGGAAGCTCATGCCGGACCACAACGACATGGCCGCCATGCTGGACGAGATGACCTTCAGCCCCGACAGGCCCAGCTTCTACATGCTGAACGTCGGTGAGACCCACTATCCCTACGCTCTGCCCAGCGAACCCATGAACGAATGGCCCAGGATCAGCGGAGTGCACGGAGTCTTCAAGCACCTGGACGATCATGTGGTGGGCGGAAAACTGGTGGAGGACGAGGAATCCCCCAGGTTCTTCGACCAGCAGCAGCTGGACAGGCTTCGCGAAAGACAGGTGGAAACGGTCAGATACCTTGACGGGGTCTTCGAGAAGCTGTTCGATATGGTTCCTGAGAAAACCTACATTACCGTCACCTCGGATCATGGGGAACTATTCGGCGAGGAGGGTTATTTCGGACACGGACCGGTCTTCCATGAGAAGGTCTTCCAGGTGCCTTTTCTGGAAGGGCGGATACGCTAGGGAATACCGCTGGAAGGAGAAGGAATGCCAGGCAGCGCCAGAAAGCTGAAGTTCAAGGCGGAGACCAGAAAAGTACTGGACATTGTCATCAACAGTCTGTATTCACATCCCGACATTTTTCTTCGGGAACTGATATCGAATTCGTCCGACGCCATCGACAGACTCCGGTTCAGGATGCTGACTTCGCCTGAACTCGATACCGGCCGTGAACCGGGGATTGAAGTGCTTCCGGACAGGGAAGCCCGGACCCTCACCGTACGCGACAACGGAATCGGCATGTCAGAGGAGGAGATGGCCCGGGAACTCGGCACAATAGCCAGCTCCGGCACCAGGGGTTTCCTGGATGAGCTTTCCGTGTCGGGCGGTGAGACCACGCCCGAGCTCATAGGCCAGTTCGGTGTCGGGTTCTACTCCACGTTCATGGTCGCGGACAGGGTCGAGGTCCTCTCCAGGCCTGCAGGAAGCCGTGAGCCGGGTCACAGGTGGGAATCCACAGGTCGTGACACATTCACGCTGAGGGAAGAGGAGGACATTCCCGAGGGGACAAGCGTGATCCTCCACGTCAAGGAGGGGATGGACGAGTACCTTGAGGGAATCAGGCTCAGGGAGCTCGTTCGAAGGTATTCGGACTTCATCTCATACCCGGTTTACGTCAGAGCGGAAGGGACCGGTGACTGGGAGAAGGAGCCGGTGAACAGCCGTAAGCCCATCTGGACCAGACCGGAGGAAGAGGTTTCATCCGAGGAGTACGATGAGTTCTACAGGCACCTGAGCTTCGACCCCCACGAGCCGCTCTCCAGACTGGTCTTCCATGCGGAGGGGACCGTCGAGTTCTACACCCTCCTCTATATACCCCGCTCAAGGAGCATGGAGATGCTCATGCCCGATTACAGGACCGGGGTGAGGCTGTTCATAAAGAAGGTGATGATAGAGGAGGAGGCGGACGAGCTGCTCCCCAGATACCTGCGGTTCATTAAGGGAGTGGTGGAATCC
>JAFGPK010000042.1 GCA_016936235.1 Candidatus Fermentibacteraceae bacterium
CCCTCCGAGGTTACGTTCACCGGATCGGTTATCCCAAGACTGATCCGGCACCACGCGCAGAGGTGGGCGGGACTCCATCCGCCGCCGGTGTGCCTTCATCGTGCAGCCGCATACTCCCCCCAGTAGCCATCGTATCCGATCAGGTTGAAGACGCCGTCGGGGGAGAGGGTTATCTGTCCCGCTTCTTCCAGAGGTCCCCCGTCCACCTTGCTTCCAACTGCTGCTGTTACCTCTGCTCCATCCGCGGAAATCCCGAGTATTTCGATTCTGTCATCTTCTCTGTGCCCCACTACGAATGCTTCGCCCGTTCCGTTCGCTGCCGCCCTTCCGGTAGTGTAGTGACATGGAAGTTCTATGCTGTAGAGAATCCTGCCCGATGGTTTGAGCTTTGCCAGCCTGTTAAAGGAAAGCAGGTAGACGGAGCCGTCAGTTCCTATGGTTATCCTGATATCCGTTTCCCTGGCTCCCACGGGGAAGTCCTTCATGTCCGTTATCGAGTACGGCAGTATTCTGGAGGAGAAGAATTTCCTGATCTTCTCGAAGAAACTCAGTTTTTCGGAAGCGGGGTCCCACAGCTGAAGAAGGTTACCTTCAAGATCGAATCTCTGGAGTTCGTAGAAGGGACCGTACTCATCCTTGCTGTTGCAGATTCTGTAGAGAAGGAGAGTGTTGTCCGGAAATACGCCGAAATCGAAGGTTCCAATCATGCTGAAGTAAGTATTCCTCGCCTCCCCCTTACCTTCAGGTTCATCGACGACATCGATCGTTGTTCCATCCTCGGTCGAGACGATGAAGAGCTTCGGTCTGTCCGCGCACGCTACAAGAAGTCGATTGTCACCGGTCAGGGCTATCTTTGCGTATCCCCGCGTTGTCACCGGGTTGATGTCGAGGTCATCCCTTTTCCACCGCAGCAGCCTATCCGGTCCCGTGCTTACGAGAATAGTGGATTCGCCGTAATCCGTTTCAAGCGCGAAGTAGAAATTGCCTCTATCGTCCTGCACTGCGCTGTACACTTCTCTTGCCCATTCCACAGGTCTCTGCATTTCGTCGAAGAGGAGGAACCATCTTTTCTTCTTCTTCACTGGATGAAGTGTGCGCCATAGATCATCCGGAAGGTATACCTGAGTGTCGCAGAAGCTGCAGATGACGGTTCTTTCCTTCCCATCGATTATTAGACTGCCCGAACAGCAGGGACACTGGAAAGCTACAGGCCTGGAAGCCCCTTCTTTGACTGGCTGCCCTGCCTTGTCACCCGGAAGAAGTGAAGCGTCCTCACCTACTAGAGCGATCACGCCCCTGAACTCCTCAGCGTACTGTTTCGGAATCCTGCGGATGACTGTTGGAGTGTCTGTAACGGGATTCATCACCACACCCTTGTCGATGGCGGCAAGGAGAAGGTCCTCCTGGATGGTGTCCTTCGTATCATCGTATCTGGGCGTGAGTCTTCCGTAGAGAACCCCGAACTTGTACTCACTGAAGATGGAGAGGGAGCTGCCTTCACCTTCATCGCAGGATGGAGAGCTCTTTATTGCTTCCTCGAGGATGGATTTCCAGTTGTCCAGCGAGAGTTTCAGATCGTCTCCGCATCCCGGACACCTGATGCTTGAAACAAGCGCGTTCAATGGAACGCTGCTATCACAGTGAGGGCACGTCATCCCTGCCTCTATGCAGATGCCTATCATAGTATCCTCTCCAACGTCTGTTTCACACTGTGCAAGTATACACTTCAGAACACTGCACTCCCAGCTGCAGCCGTCTGAATCAATCGGCGACGATATCCGGCTGCTGGAGGTACAGTCAGTAAGACACCGGTCAAGCATGGTTGATACCCATTCGACAAAGGGCAACATGATCAGGACCCTCTGGATCCGTTACTGTGACGGATTCTCTTTCAGCGACCCGGAACTCCAGTGGGAGTACCCGGATTTCGCCATGCGATCCATCGAAAGCAACGCCGTTGTGTTTTCTGTTCCGTTGTCACGACTGGCTGAGGGGAAAACTCTGAGTCAGTCATCCCCCTGGAGGAAACCTGCATGGTCGGTCAGTGGACGATCCGGTTCGAGGTATGGGACTGAAAGGTCAGATGCAGTAGAACACGGTCATTCCCAGATGACGGGCGATGCTCGTTCGCGAACGGCGCGAAGATGCTGAAACCTCGCAAAGCAACGGGACCAGTGCCCGTCGTGATGGTGATGAATGCGTTCGACTTGGAACTGGTCACTTCCAGAAGTTCCCGGTCCTCTCCTTGTCGTACCTTTCCTGCAGGTCCGGGGGGTAGGGGCGGAAGTACGTCTGGTCTCCCAGGTACTCTACGCCGAACCTTACTATCCAGCTCTCGAGGAGGTTCAGGCAGGCGACCAGAGGGGTTCTGCCCTCCCTGTACATTTCCAGGTTGTCCAGGAAGAAGGCCCTTTCTCCGGGACTCAACTCCCCTGAGACATATCCGAAGGCGTGCTGCAGGACGTTGATGTTGGACCCGCAGGACGCACCCTTCTCGAAGGCCCTTTGAAGGTGTATGCCATATTCCTTCATCGTCCCTGGCAGTCCTGCGGTCTTCTGGCCGGCGACTATCCTTCCGAGCTCCCTCATCTCCTTCTGGCTGCAGGCCATCAGGAGCAGCTTGTTCCTGCGCTGGAAATCAACCAGATCCGCGGCTTTCCCGTCGGATTCGATCCTGCGATAATCCGCCAGGGTGAAGAGCTTCTTGAGGAAATGGTCCCTGATGACCGGGTTGTGAAGCCTACCCTCGTCCTCAACCGCCAGATGGGGAAAGGAACGGAAAACCTCTCCACCGAATAGACCGGAGCCCCTCCCGGTGATCAGTGATGTTCCGTCCTCCCGGTACTGTTTTACGTCCCTCATGCCGCAGGAAGGGGAGCGGGATTTCAGTATGAATCCGTCTACGGGAGGGAGCCTGCTGAGGAAGTCTTCCACGAACTCCCTCATCTTCCCGGTGTGGTCGATCCCGGTGGCAGGCTGGACCATCCTCTGCCCGCCGTCCCTCACCACGATCCTCACCGGGTGCCTGGGTATGCCGAGGCCTATGTCCGCCTCGGGGCAGGGAGTGATGACATCAACGTAAGGTCCCAGGGCATCCGCAAGAGGGTCATGCAGCATCTGGCCGTTATAGCGGCAGCTGTCGAACCCGAGACACCTGCTTATTACCAGACTGGGTCTGACGGGCCATTCCTCAGTTTTCATGGATCCTTTCATGGATTATCCTGACAGATAATAGCCCGTGCGTTTCCGGCTGGTCAATGGGGAGATTGCCATCGAGAGAGGAACGAGCGTCCCGGGGTGATGTATCGAATGAAGGGACCGCAATTCCGTCGAAGATGAAGCCGGCTCGTATGGAATCCCGATGAAGCTAAAGAGAAGGCCGGCCGTCTGCGGGGGAGACTGACCGGCCTTTGCCCGGAGGGCTGCCCGGACTATCAAATAACCGGGAGGTAGCCCTCGTCAACGACTATGGCCTGTCCGCCGGAGCCCATTATGAAATCCAGCCACGCTGCCACAGCGCCCGAAGGCTGGCCGTCGGTGATCATGTTCAGGGGTCTGACCACAGGGTAGACTCCGGACTGGGCGTTGGCCACGGTTGCGGCCACACCGTTGACTGCCAGGGGCTTCACGCTCTCATCAAGGTAGCCGAAGGAGAGGAAACCGATGGAGTTCGGAGTCGTGCTCACCGTGGTGCGGACTGCGCCGTTCGAGGGCAGGAGGATGGCGTCCAGTCTTATGAGGGCTTCGTCCATGACCATCTCCTCGAAGGCGGCCCTTGTTCCCGAACCTTCTTCCCTGGCTACCACATTTATCATCTGATCCGGTCCTCCAACCTGGTTCCAGTTGGTTATGTCGCCAGCGAATATGCTCCTTATCTCCTCGATAGTGAGGTCGGAAACCGGTACATCGGGGTTCACTGCCACGGCTATGCCGTCGCGGGCTATAGTATGTATCACAAGCCCCGGGTTCTCTGCGAGTTCGGATTCCTTGACCTCCCTTGAAGCCATGCCGATGTCAGCGGTGCCGTCCGCAGCGGACCTTACGCCCACGCTGCTGCCGCCACCCTGAATGGTGATGCGGACTGATGGATCGATCTGCTCGTAGGCTTCAGCCAGCCTCTCGGCAAGAGGCTGCACAGTGGTTGATCCGGCGGCCTCTATATCAGCGGCGGCCGCCACGGGAACCAGTGCCATGAGAAAAAGGGGAAGGAGCAGGGTCAGAGAGAGATTCTTCATCATTTCAAGCCTTTCGGTTTGTTCTATCGGACCTGTGTCCGGCAGGGCACCAGTCAGCCTGCCGGAACAGACCATCGTTTTTTGAGACCCTGCAGCGCGATCCGGTTTTGCTTTCCGGTCCGCCCATGCAGTATGGTTGACATCATAGAGGGGGAAAGTTAAGCCATTGTTTCGTGATTGTTAGTAAACGGCTAATCAATCCTGAAAAGGGGAGTAACGGAATGAAGACCCTGCTCCTGCCGCTTGTTCTCCTGCCGTTCTCAGCGGCTTTCTGCGCGACCTACTTCGTGTCCAACGAAGGCAGCGATTCCTGGAGCGGGACCAGTCCGGACTCGGCGTTCGCCACGCTTCAGCACGCTGCGGACCTGGTGGCTCCGGGGGACAGTGTGCTGGCCATGGATGGTTCCTACGACGGCTTCGACCTGAGGTCCGGGGGCACGGGATCCCAACCCGTGACTTTCGCCACTGCCGGCAACCAGGTCTGGATAGACCATGAGAACCCGGTCACACCCGACGGCATCAACATCGAGGGAGCCCACTGGGTGGTGGTGGACGGGTACAATCTCACCGGACTGCCCCGCAACGGAGTGAGAGTGGCCCTGGCGGACCATGTCACCGTGAGGAACTGCTATTGCGGGGACTGCTACGAGAGGGGCATCTTCACGGCCTTCGCCGAATGGGTGACGATCGAGTACAATGAGTGCTGCGGAAGCATCGACGAGCACGGCATATATCACTCCAACAGCGGTGACCATCCCGTCATCAGGTTCAACGTGTGCCATTCCAACAGCAGCTGCGGCATACATATGAACGGAGACCTTAGTTCCGGCGGCGACGGTATCATCTCGGACGCGCTGGTGGAGGGCAACATCATTTACGGCAACGGGGAAAGCGGAGGCTCCGGGATCAATTGCGACGGGGTGGTGGAGTCGAGCATCTGGAACAATCTCCTGTACATGAACCATGCCGGAGGAATAAGCCTCTACATGATCGATGGGGCTTCTGGCTCACATCATGTCAACGTATACAACAACACGATCGTGCAGCCGGAGGACGGAAGGTGGGGATTGAACATCAATACAGGCTCGACATACGCATCGGTCCTGAACAACACCGTACTCACCGCCCATCCCTGGAGGGGGAGCATCTCCATCGATGATTCCTCCCGGGAGGGTTTTCAGAGCGATTTCAATCTCACCGAGGACAGGTTCAGCGTCGATGGAGGGGATACGGTGATCCCGCTTTCCCAGTGGCAGTCCCTGGGCTACGGTGCTTCAACCCAGGTCTGTCTGGGATGGGGCATGACCTTTGCCGACTGGCAGGGAGGGGACTACCACAATGCACCGGGATCCCAGGCCCTGGATTCAGGCACTTCGCTTGTTCAGCCTCCTGTCACGAGTGACCTTGACGGAGTCCCCCGGCCACAGGGGACCGGTTTCGACATCGGGTGCTACGAATCCTGGCCCCAGGGAACGGGGGGAGGCCAGTCCGGGTACGGTCAGGCTCCGGTGGTCCTGAGAGGTTCCGGTTATATGCTGTTCACGGGCGTTTCCGACTCGTACCCCGTTCTTGTCCTCGACCTCGCGGGGAGGCTTGCCGCGAAGCTGATCCCCTGCGAGGGGACCGCCCTGTGGGTCATCCGGGGCTGCCCTGCCGGGGTCTACCTCTACGCTGCGGTTGCGGATGGCGGGGAGGCCCGGGTCAGCGGCAAGCTGATAGTCTACTGATCGCTGTTCACGCCGAGGTTCCGCAACGGTGGTCCGGAACGGGATCCTTCGAAGATGATTACCCGGGAAGGGAGTTATTCTGATGGCCTTATCTCTTCTGTCCCTCATTCTGATGGTGTCCTTTGACATGGGACCTACCGTAGGCGCCCTCGTGCCTGTCCAGGATGAAGGCGACCCATGGAGGACTAGCTTCGTCTTCGGAGTCAAGACCCGTTATGGAATGTCCTTTGCGGATGTGGAATCTGAGCTGCTGTTCACCGAGCTTGGAATAGATCCCGATTCGTCCAGGGGCTTTGATTACTCCATGGTGCCGCTCACCCTGGGGCTCTCCAGGCACATTGCAGGGCTCAGAATGGGGCTGGGCGCCGCAGTGTACTCGATAAAGGCGGAGTTGAAGGTGGATGACGGCTTCAGTTCAGTATGGGAAGGGACATATCCGGGAATGTACATCTCCCTGGGCAGGGGCTTCCCGCTCCTGTCGGGAGTTGCGGACCTCTCCGCGAAGTTCAACATCGTTGATTTCAACGCGCTCTGGATAGGGTTGACCGGCTCGCTTCTCCTTTGACCGGTTTCGATCCCGGGTGTTCTCCCTGTGGCGGGAACCCAGGCAGTCTCCAGTCCGTTTCATCCCTGTGACCGATCAGAAGGACTGGATGATGCGATCGATAGCAGTCGCTGCGGCATGCGCACTTGTGCTGGACGGGTGCGGGAACACGGGAGGTGGAGATATTTCACATGCAGGTACGGTTCTGAGCAACCGCCTTTCGGAGGAGTCAAGTCCCTACCTTCTCCAGCACTCAGGGAATCCGGTACACTGGCAGCCGTGGGACGATGCGGCGTTCCTGGCGGCAAGGAAACTGGACAGACCGATCTTCCTCTCGATTGGTTACTCCTCCTGCCACTGGTGTCACGTGATGGAAGAGGAGAGCTTCCGTGATGCCGCCGTGGCTGATCGTATGAACAGGGCTTTCATCTGCATCAAGGTGGACCGCGAGGAACGTCCTGATCTGGACAATGTCTACATGAGGTACGCCATGGCAATGACCGGCAGCGGCGGATGGCCCCTTAATCTGGTATTGACGCCTGACGGGAAACCCTTCTTCGCAGCAACTTATATACCCAGGGAATCCGGGTACGGCAGAAGGGGCATGCTGGAGCTTGTCCCCCTCATCGAGGATGCATGGTCCAGCAGGAGGGAAGAGTTGATGGAAGCGGCGGAGGACATTTCGTCGGTCCTTCTCGGGCCAGTCACGGACCGGTCGGGAGAAGATATCCGGGAAGATCCCTCCACGCTCTGCTTCCGGGAGCTGCAGGTCTCATACGATGAGACAAGGGGAGGCTTCGGTAGCGCCCCCAGGTTCCCTTCCCCGAACAGCATTCTCTTCCTGCTTCGATACTATCACTACTCCCGGGATGAAGCTTCTCTGGGAATGGCGGTCAGGACCCTTGCCGCTGTCAGGTACGGCGGGATCTGGGACCAGCTGGGCGGAGGTCTGCACAGGTATGCCACCGATATGGAATGGCACGTACCGCATTTCGAGAAGATGCTGTACGATCAGGCCCTGGTGGCCATCGCCTGCCTCGAGGCTTTCCAGGCGACCGAAGAGCCGTTCTTCGCCTGCATGGCCGTTGAGATCCTTGATTTCGTCATTGAGGAGATGAGATCGCCCATGGGCGGATTCTGTTCGGCATTCGACGCGGACAGCCCCGGAGGGGAGGGAGCCTACTACACATGGAGCAGGGAAGAGCTGGAAGGTTCCCTTGACCCCGCGACCGCTGCTGAACTAGAGGACCTGTGGGGAATTGACGGTCTGGGAGACCTGACGGGGCTTCCCGGCGGTATCCCCGGGCGGAACGTACCGAGGCTGGAACTCCCGCCCCCGGGAATGGCTCTTCCCGATTCCCCTCCGGGCCCCGATGCCCGGGCGCGCGCAAGGCTGCTGGAAGTAAGGGAGCTGCGGCCGTCGCCCTTCCTTGACACCAAGGTGCTTGCTGACTGGAACGGCTTGACGATAGCGGCTCTTGCAAGGGCTTCATGGGTGCTCGGCAGACCCGATTTCCTGGATGCCGCAACGGGCGCCATGTCGTTCGTAAGGGACAGCATGACGCTGGAGGACGGGGCGGTCCTTCACAGCTGGATATCGGGCTCCGCATCAAGGATGGGTTTCCTTGACGATCAGGCGTTCATTATCTGGGCATGCATCGAAATGCACACCGCGACGCATGATCACGGGTATCTGGACATGGCCCTTGAGCTGCAGTCGTTACAGGATCGCCTGTATCTCGATCCAGCCACCGGAGCCTACCGGTTCTCTGAAGATGATGACGATGCCATCGACCTGCCCGAAACAATCGAATCCTTCGACGGGGCGGTCCCATCGGGGAATTCCGTCACCTTGTCGAACCTCTACCGTCTCTGGGGCCTCACCGGCGAATATTCAATGAGACGAAGGGCCGACTCCCTGGGAGAGGCTCTCCGCGGAAGGGCCGTTTCCGCTCCCTCGGCTCATGCGATGCTGGCGGCGGCCATGCTGAGCGGGCCGGAGCATGTCCATGTGACAATCACAGGCGATCCTTCGGACCCTGCCTTCGCGGAAATGATGAAGGCCGCCGGGGAAGCGTACAGCCCCGACCTGACCGTTTCCGTGGAGGAGAACGAGAATGAGGTAAGAGCCGTGGTCTGTGCCGCCGGGACCTGCAGCTCTCCGGCCGCCTCACCTTCACGACTCAGGGCACTCCTGGCGGGAGATGACTGATCGCGATTGCGCGCAGTTCACTTTCAGGCTTAGATTCCTGCTGGAAGGGTGGATCGCCCATGGTAGTCCGTACGCCGGCATATAGCCGACGTTCCCCGGGCGACCCGGAAGGAGATGATTGGTAATGTACTTTCTGCTGATGGTGCTGGCGGCCGGCGCACCGGATACTCTCTGGGCCAATGTAACCAGCGGCGGCGTCTATTCCACCGTGGAGGTTGGCGACCTGGACGGTGACGGGATCCCCGATGTGGTCAGCGGGGTGAATTTCTGGGACGCCCAGCCGACTCTATGGTGCATTTCCGGCGCCGACGGAGCGACTATATGGACCTCCGACCAGTACAAGGGCATCTATCAGGACGAGGGCCTGACAGGCGTGCAGGACTTGAACGGCGACGGTTACCGCGACATCCTGCTGGCCACTCCCGGGGGATACGCGCCTCCCGGCAGGTGCCTGATACTGGTATCGGGTTATGACGGCTCCCTGATCTGGCAGTGGAGCGCCTATGAGACGATGCCGTCCGGTGCGGGATGGGGTTACAGCTGTTGCGTTATGGACGACCAGACAGGAGATGAACTCCCTGAGTGTATCGGGGGTTTCGGCTCCACCGGTTCGGCCAACACTTCAGCGGCGGCGTGCCTGGACGGGACGAACGGCGATATCCTGTGGACCAGGACCGTCTCTGATGCGGTGGAGGACGTTCTGGCTGTGCCCGACGTGAACCAGGACGGGATACAGGAAGTGGTGCTGGGAATTGGCGGCAACTCTTACACTGACTACACTATCGAACTGCTTGACGGTTCCGATGGAAGCCTGATCTGGAGCCGAATGGGCGGCGGGGATGTCATGTGCGTGGATGCCCTGGACCGTGAGGATACCCTGCCCTGGGTAGTGAGCAGCTCCTTCGACGGGGAGGCCAGGTGCTACGACCTGGGAGGCGCGCTGATATGGGAGAGGGACCTGGGGGGAATGCTCCTCGATGTGGAATCGGGTCCGGACCTCAACTCTGACGGGATATCCGAAGTCGCTCTGGCAGGGGACAATGCGGGTACGATGTGTCTCGACGGCGCTACCGGGAATACACTGTGGAGCTACCCCAGCGGCTCAAATACGTGGAGCGTCGCCTGGACGGACTCGGTGTACACCGGAGGAGTGTTCGTCCCGTGCATCGCGGGGGGCAGCGTGAACGGCTACAGGATAACCCTGAACGATGCCGTCACGGGAGACCTGCTGTGGGAGCAATCTTTCACGGAGAGGGTCTATAACGTCAGCTCGTTCATTCTGGACGGTGTGTCTCCCTCTTCCATAGTGTTTGCGGGGCTTCAGGACCAGCAGCCCCAGCCATTCCATGCCTGGGCGTTCCTCTCCTCCGTGGAGACAACGGTCGGTGAGGGACAGGTTCAGGCTTACGGCGGCAGGATGCTGAGGGGGAACCCGGTCTCGGGGATCGCGCTTCTCACCCCTCCCGAAGGGGAGTGGGAATGCTGCGTGTACGACCTTTCCGGCAGGCTCGTGTGGACGGACATGATAAAGGGTGTAACAAGTATCGACGTATCAGCCTGGAGTGCCGGCTGCTACCTTCTGGTCGCGTCCCGTGGCGACATCGATATCAGGGAGTCCCTCACGGTCATCCACTGAGGAATACGGGTCTTCCCTCCCTGGACTCGGATGCTGCTATGGCAGCTCCCAGGGCACCGGTTATACGCGGGTCCGGGGGGCTGACGATATCCAGTCCCGTTTCATCGCGAAGGGCGTACATCACGCCCTCCAGCTGTGCGACTCCTCCGGTGAAGACCACAAGGTCCCTGATCCTGGCCCTGCCGGCCATGGACAGAGTTCTCCTGGCCACGGCCTGGAAGATGCCGTTGAGTATCACGTCGGTGCCGCACCCCCCCTGAAGCAGGCCTACTATCTCGCTCTCTGCGAACACGGCGCACATGGAGGATATGTCAACGCTTCCCGCATCGGGTGAGACCCTGCCGTTCATCTCCGAAACAGGTATTCCAAGTATGCCCCCGGCCATCTCTATGAATCGCCCGGTGCCGGCTGCGCAGCGGTCGTTCATGACGAAGTCGGTGGGCCTGCCTTCGCTGTCCAGCTCGATCAGTTTCGAGTCCTGGCCTCCGATGTCGATCACGGTCCCCGCCCCGGGAAAGAAATACGATACACCTCTTGCATGGCATATTATCTCCGAACAGGACCTGTCGGCGTCCTGGAAGTAGTTCCTGCCGTAGCCGGTTGCAACGATCCCGTCCAGGTCGCTCCGTCGGATCCCGGCCGAGCCGAGTGCCTGGCTGAAGGCCCTGCGACCGTTCTCTATGGGCGAGTTGCCGGTATCCGTTACCAGTGCATCGACTATCTGCGCTCCGTCGTAGAGCACCACTTCAATAGAGCGGGCCCCGATGTCCACTCCGCAGTAGGTCATATCATCTCCAATAGCGTCTGTATCCTCACAGAGAGCCTTTCTCTGTCCGATTCGGAGTAATCCGTGTCCACTTTCAGGTAGGACAGGCCCAGCTCATCCCTCACATGCCTCTCCACCTGCCATGACTCCACGCTGTACGTAAGGCAGGCGTGCCAGACCAAGTCCACCACGGCATCTATTCCGAAGTCGTCCGCAAGGCGGCCGATCAGCTCCATCCTCCCTGTGTTGGGGGTCATGCATGAACAGGGAATATGGAAATGCTTCCGGGCTATGGCCTCCAGAGGGTTTCCTGTGCCCTCCTCCGTCAGGGTGTCCAGGGGCTTCCAGCCGGAACATGTCTCCTGCACGGCCACAACCCCCCCGCACTCCTCGATTATCTCTATTATCTTGAAAGTGCCGCTGGACATGGGACATCCCGTAATCATGACCCTTGGGGCATCAGGTCTGAAGACAGGCTCTTTCCTGTCCTCCACCGCATGGATGAACCTGTCCAGCATGACGTGATGTTCGGGAAGGCCCGATATCCTGTATCTGAGATGAGCGAGGTCCAGCCCGGAGACCACGGAGGGTTTTCGTCTGCCCAGCTCGTACGCCCTCCTCAGAAGCAATCGCTCGCTGTTCATTAGCCGTATGGCTTCCTCGAGGTCATCATCCGATATCTTCGTAGCGAATTGCTTCTCAAGGGCTTCCCTCAGTTTCTCGACCTCTGCAAGCCAGTGGCGGAAGGCTTCGGGCTCATCAACCTTCTGGGTCAGTTCAAGTATGTGCTGAGGCTTCCTCTCGGCTATCAGCTCGTACATCTTCTTCTTGCCGTCGCAGGTGGTCTCGGCTATCACGATGTCAGAGACTACGAAGAAAGGACATCTGCTGGTGAGGATGTACCCGAAGGATGATTTGATCAGGGGACAGAGGTTCGACGGAAGCACCGTCTCAGCCGCGGGGATGGTCCTCCTGCTGGCACCGCAGAGGCAAACGGGAAGTGCTCCCGCGGCCAGGATGACCTCTCTTGGGGTGAATTCGCAGTAGATACCCGCAACCCCCCGGCCTTGCCGTTTCCTGGTCCGTACCAGGTCCACCTCTTCCGACATTGAGTTCCTGAACCACCGGAAGGGGTCTGCGTGATGGTAATCGGGGAGATCGCCGGAGTACTCGCGGCTCACCGGTACGGTGGACCTTCGCCTTGATCCCAGCAGTTCCATGAAGCCCTGCATCCGATTCAGGATCTGTTCGCTGTGCCTGCCCGGGGAGAAGGGCACATCGAAGGAGAGTACCGGGATCCCAAGCCGGGATCCCACGGCCTCCTTGATCGCGTTCTCGTCCCACGGGCAATGGCTTGCGCCGGATATGCCCGAGATGATCACACCCTCGGCCCCAGATGCCCTGGCCCCCTCGACTATCCTGGCAGCCCTGAACTGCTGGGTTCCTGTCATGCAGTCGTCAAGGCAGTTCTCCGCCACCGCCGCCACAGGGTCCTTCACCGTGGAAAGCGGAAGGAAGGCGTGGGAGATCAGGTACTCGGTGCCTGCCACGCATCCCCCCAGGTCCTCGAGAAGAGTGATAAGGGAAGCGTCCGTGGGCGGCGTGACCCAGAACACGCGAAGTGGATATTCAGTTCTCAGGGGCGAGGTGCCGCTCTCCAGCCTGCCATGTGCCACTTCCAGGAGCCCTTGCAGTACGTTTATCGATTCTTCCGGCTCCGAGCAGGCATGGATGGCAATGAACTCCGCCAGGAACATTTCCAGACCCGGCAGGGGAGGTCGCCTTGCATGGTAGACCTTCTCCCTCAGCTCCCTTACCTGACCCCTGATAGTGTTGAACCTGCTAAGGCTCCTTCTCAGCTCCTTCGGGTCGGCCTCTCTTCCTGTCAGCTGCTCCATCCTGCGCACCACGGATGCGAGCTGATCCTCTGCGAACCGAACCGCCCCCACCTTTCGCTCCGGGTCTCCCCATGGGTCCCACTCAGGATGGCGGCAGCTATCCTGGCAGCCGTCTCCGTGAGCGGCCATCTCCCACCAGTGAACAGGGTAGCCCAGACCTTCTATAAGCTGCATGATGGCTGAGAAGTCGTCGCAGCAGGCGCCAACACCGGCTATGCAGAGATCCGGCGGGGGGAAGTAGTCCAGTGTGACCATCGCCCCCAGCGCGGCCCTTACGAAGCACAGCTCCTCTCCGGCGCCGAGTCGGGCGGCTTCGTCCAGCAGGTGGGTCTCCTCGCTGAAGCATGGAGCCCACCACAGCTCGTCTGCATAGAAAGTAAGTGTCTGCGGGAAGCCGTATGTAAGCACGGGCACCTGGCCCAGGTCCTTCATTGCGGCCACTATCTTCCAGCCGTGTTCCCTGGCCAGGAAGAGCCTGTCCTTCTCGCTGAACAGGAACGCCCACAGCCTGAGGGCCTCCAGGGAGCTGTCGAACTTGAGCCTTCGAAGCAGGAGGTCACCCCTGCAGGAGTACTCGTACTGGCTGAACAGGTACTCCACCCCTCCCGGTATCACTTCCCTGAGGGACCTGCACTGGCTTTTAAAGGCTTCCGGTACGTCGGATATCCTGGAATGCCATTCCATAGAGGATATCCTGTCCGCTCCCGCCGAATTCATGCCCTCAGCGTTTCCAGGAAGGATTCGACCCTGTTCCTCTGTCTCGGAGCCTCCCCTTCACCATAGGATGTATCAATGACCAGCACAGGGACATCCATTCTCTCCCTGAGCCGCTCCCTCTCGGTGAACCACAGGTCGCAGAACTTGAGGGTCTTGACCAGGATACCCGAGCAGCCGCTTATCCGGACCGCCTCCCCGATATAGTCGAAGGTCTCGTCGTTGGGCCTGCTGCGCGGACACCTGAGCGAACGGAAGGACTCATCTGCAAGCCCCTCGGGAGAAGCGGACACCGGAAGGCCGTTCATCCCGGCGAAGGGCACCGACTGGAGGCCTGAGCATCCCAGGGGGAGCACACCCACCCGCTTTTCCTCCAGCAGATGGAGGATATGTGTGTCCTCCAGGGTCAAGGCACCGCCGGTGAGTGCGACCATGAATCTTGGTGAGAACTCGTCCGCCAGCTTCAGCAGTGATCTGAGGGTCTCATCCAGGCCTTTCGGGTCGGAAAGATGGAAAAGGTGAAAAAGGCAGTGGAGGTCCATGGGGGAGAGGCTGCCTCCAAGGGCAGCCTCGGCAAGCACTTTTCCCGCAGCGCACCTGGCGGCTGCGTGCTCCATGACCGTGTCGGGGGAATACACAACATCCAGCAGTCTCTCGGCCTGCCGTACGAACTCCGTCATCTGCCATCCGTAGTAGCCACCGGCTTTCCCGGTTCTGGTGGAGGGCAGCTGGACCGTGTGGACGGCGGCTGTTTCCGCGATGCGCGAGAAGCACCTTCTCGTATGGTCGCAAGTGGCAAGGCCCATCCACAGGTCCACCAGGCAGAAGGGCTCGGACCCGGCGAATATCCCACCCAGCACGACCTTGATGAAGGGGCAGATGTCTGGCCTCACCAGGCTGCCCCCCGCATCCTCCATCTGTCCGGACGCTCCATGAAGGATCCTGAGAGGTCTCAGTCCCAGGCCGGCGGCAACCGGCTCGGGAAATCCGCAGCAAAGGTATCCCAGGGTCTTTCCTCCACCCTCGCGGAACCTGCGGATGGAGTCGAGCTCATCCGCTATCCTATCACGGCATGCCCTTTGTAAGGGGCTGGAGGTTCCTGTCAATTCCTACTCCTTCACCGCCACTATCCTTGCTCTTCCAAAACCGCCCTTCCTGGCTGTCTCTCCCATGAACATCATCTCCCCGCCCATCGCACCGAACATCTTCTCATCCCACCCAATGATCTTCAGGGCATCGAAGTAGAGCTGTCCTGTGAGCATCCTGATGTAGAAGTCGACATAATCGGCGAACTGCTCCGTCAGGTCCTCTTTGCTCCTGATGGAGAAACCGTTGTCCCGGAGGGCACCCTCGTACTTCCTCAACGTGTAGACATCGGGGAACTTCATGAATGTGCATATCCTCTGTGCCGTCTCCTCGTCCATCCCCGCAGGCCCCTCAACCCAGTCTGAGAAGGCTATGGTGCCGCCGGGTCTGGTTACCCTCGCAGCTTCCTCTATGAGCTTCTCCTTATCCTCCACGTAACACCAGGCATCTTCACCCCAGACAACATCGAAGGTGCTGTCGGGCCACGGAATGTCCTCGGCGTTGCCGACCTTGTACGTGATGCTCCCCGACTGTCCGTCCCTCTCTGTTCTCTTTACGGCCTCGTCCACCATGTGTCTGGTCGCATCGAGACCGTAGCCCTCTATCCCGTAGTTCCTCTCGAGGAAACGGAGCCCGGCACCGAGAGCACTGCAGATGTCCAGCACCTTCTGCCCGGCCTTGATACCGGCAGCATCGGCAAGCACTTTGGACTGGGACCAGCCCCCCACATGGATCTGCTCCCCCATGATGAGCTCCCACAGCTGCCCCTCGGGCCCGCTGTAGACGTCCATCACGTTCTCAACTGTCATACCGGTCTTCTTCATGGCAACCCTCCCCGTTGTGATAATAGAGTTGACTTCCTACCCGGCACCGGACCTCATTCGGATGTCCGCCGGAAGCTACAGGGAGCGTCTTCGCTGAGATGGGATATCAGAGAGGGGACTGCACCCGGGAGCGACCGGCTGCGAGCAGGTCCCTCCGGGACCTGCCGCGGACGCCTCAAATGCAGGCCCTGAGAACCAGTTCCAACATTTCCGCTCCCTTCTATGCTAAATTCCGTACGAATGTGATAAAGAATTAACCATGATTATTCCATGAACGGACTGGCCGGTCAAGAGGTGTTTCAGCCCTTCGCCGGCCGGTATACCTTACCGTTGACATCGGGATATGTATACATATGTTTACTGCATGAGCTGAACAGAAAGGGGGGCGATGTGAGAACGGATGTCGAGAAAACGATCAGTTACTGCAGAAGCATATGGGAAAAGGGGCCTGATCGGAGTCCTGACCCGTACGGGCGCTTCGGAGACGCTGGGTTCTACCTCAGGCGCAGGGTACAGCGTGTTCAGGGAAAATGTACCGGGCAGAATGAAAACGGGTACTCGACGGAGATGTACCCGTCAGCTCTCCATTGTCTGGCGTGTCTCAGGTGGCGCATTATTCCGGAAAGGCTCAGAGAGGCTTCGGGGCTTGCAGACGAGACAGACCTTGATACTCTGCTCGACGGTTCCGGTTACTCGGTTTCCCTGATCGCGGAGGGACTGTTCGAGATGCTGGATGAGTGCCTGGAGTCCTCCAGCTGCACACCTGAGGACCTCAGGAGGATAAGGCTGGCCTATAACGGTCTTTCCGGTTTCGGGGACGACGGGGCCGACAGGATAGCGGCATGGGGATACCTGTCCGGGCGTGATATCGGATCCGAAAGCACTGCGGCCGCTCTGGCTGTCTGAAAGCTCTCAGAACAGAGCTTTGTAGAGCGTGAACAGGCCGAGTATGATCGTGGCGACTCCCACTGTCATCGTGAAGCTGCGAACCTTCAGCCTCTTCACCAGTTTCGTAGAGAACGGCACGGAAGCCACTGCTCCGGCCATGAGGATGAGGGTGAGCTTCCATTCGAAACTGTTCCCCAGAAGGAGGAAAGAGCTCACCCCCACCAGACAGGTGAAGCTCTCGGCCAGCGAGGTTATGGCCACCGAGTTCTTCGTATCCACGCCCGAGAGTATCTGTCCCGATGTTACGAGGGGTCCGTATCCTCCTCCGGATAGACCCTTGTTGAAGGCGGCCAGAATCCCCAGTCCGGTTATTTTCTTCCAGCTGAAGTTCATGCTGGACCTTCGCTTTGCCAGTATGAGCACTCCCATGGCCAGTACTATGACCCCGATGAATACCTTTAGGTAAAGCTTGGGTATACTGACGGCGACGAAGACGGCCCCCACGGCTCCCGCCAGGCTGCATACCGCCAGGACCAGGGCTATCTTAGAAGCGTTGGACCTGGGCATGTAACCGAGGAGCCTGAATTTCCGCACAAGACGGTGGTTCCTTTCATTGCGGAAGTCGAAAGTGACATTGCCCTCCCTGTGATGCAGGTAGGCGGCCAGACCTCCCGTCACCAGCTCCGAGGCGAGTATGGCCGGAACGACTGCCAGGGGATTGAAGCCAAGCAGCAGAAGCAGCGGAGTAAGGGTCGTGCCGTACCCCATACCCAGTGACGAGTCAATGAACTCGCAAATGAAAGCTATTGGGAACAGCAGTGCAAGGCCCAGAGGGCTCTCCATTCCTATTTCCCCTCGACAGGTATCAGGATCCCGCCCGAGGTCTCTTCATCAGTCCTGACCCTGGAGATCGACAGCCGTCCGTCGTTGAACAGCACCCACCGTATCCTGTCGCCGTCCGATATCCCCAGCTTCTCCACTATCTCCTTGGGTATGGTAATCCGGCGCCTGCTGCTTCGTATTGTCACCGAGGTCTCTCCTATATATGAAACGACGTCCAGGTCTATCTGCATGATAATCCTTTCACAGATTGGAGTAACACCAAAGTATATTGGTATTATACCTATAGAGTTTGGTGTGTCCAATTCAGACATCCTCCTTCTGCGCATTACCTTTGCCGCCTTCCCGGCGTATATTTCACAATCGTTGGCGCATATAACCTGAAAGGCCATGCAACTCGGGCGGTATTTCGGTGAAGGACAGAAAACTCGACGAGATAGTGGGAAGAAGGGGAGAGGACACCGTACCCTTCTATTCACTGATGTCCAGAAGGATCAGGAACGTACTGCTGGTCTCCAGCCTCTACGATTCCTATACCCTGGAGGAGGACGGCAAGTTCACCGAGGTCCTCTTTTCTGAATATCTCAGCCTGAACCTCCGGTACGCTCCCCGGATCGTACGTGTATCCACGGGGGAGGAGGCTCTGCAGAGGCTTGGAAGCGAGGATTTCGACCTTGTCATATCCATGCTGAACATAGGTCACATGCATTTCGACGAACTGGGCAGGGCCATCAAGGAGAGTGTTCCTGGACTTCCCTTCGTCGTTCTTGCCTATACAGGCAGGGACCTCAAGATCTTCGAGGAGGAGGGGAAACTCGCCCACGTGGACCGGGCCTTCGTATGGCAGGGGGACGTGAGGCTCTTTCTGGCCATCATCAAGTCCATCGAGGACCGCCTGAATGCCGAGCATGATTCCAGAGCCGCAGGGGTCAAGTGCATCATACTTGTGGAGGATTCAATAAGGTTCTGCTCGTCATACCTTCCCATGCTCTACACCGAGCTCATGCAGCAGACCCAGATGCTGATGACCGAAGGTGTCAACCAGATGCAGAAGCTCATGCGCATGAGGGCCCGGCCGAAGATCCTCCACGCAGGGAACTATGAAGATGCCCTGGAACTGTACAGGTCATTCCGGGACAGCATACTCGGCATGATACTGGATGTCAGGTTCAAGAAGAACGGAATCGAGTATCCCAGGGCCGGTTTCCAGCTGGCGGAAGAGATACTGGCAGGGAGTCCCGAGTGCCCCATCCTGTTCCAGTCGTCGGAGGAGATAAACAGGAAACTGGCAAACAGGATGGGAGCGGCATTCATAAACAAGAACTCCCCCACGCTGCTTGCCGACCTCAGGCAGTTCATGAGGGATTACCTGGGATTCGGTGACTTCGTGTTCCGTAATCCCGAGGGTGACGAGGAGGCCAGAGCCGAGGACCTTAGAGAGATGAGGCGGGCTCTCAGGACCGTATCGGACAGGAGCCTCTTCTACCATGCGGAGAGGAACGATTTCTCCACCTGGCTAATGGCTCGGACGGAGTTCGACCTGGCCAAAGCCCTGAGGCCTCAGAAAGTGGAGGATTTCGATTCGGCTGAGGAACTCAGGACCTATCTCATATCCTCGCTCACGATCTGGATGGAGAGGTCCAGAGCCGGACAGGTGGAGGATTTCACAAGAGAGACTTTCGATTATTTCACAGAGTTCTCGAAGATCGGATCAGGCTCGCTGGGTGGGAAGGGAAGAGGCCTGGCCTTCATAAACGCCCTTCTGAACATGTACAGGATAGACGAAGGGTTTCCCGGTATCGATGTGCATGTCCCTCCAACAGCCGTGATAGCCACCGGCGTGTTCGACAGCTTCATGGAGGGGCCGGGACTGAAGGAGTTCGTGTTCCGGCCGGACAGGATGGAAGAGGGAATATCCCCACGCGACTGGGACCGCCAGGTGGCCGAAGCATTCCTCAAGGCCCCCATGCCTGAGGAAGTGGTGGAGATGCTCACCATCTTCCTCAAGCAGGTTGACTACCCACTTGCCGTCAGGTCCTCGAGCCTTCTGGAGGACAGCCCCGCGCATCCATTCGCAGGCATATACAGCACCTACATGATACCCAACAACGGCCCCGATCTCCAGACCCGCCTGACCCAGCTCCTGAACGCCATCAGGCTGGTCTACGCCTCCACTTTCTACAGCGAGTCCATCGCTTACATAGAAAGCACGCCCAACAGACTCGAGGAGGAGAAGATGGCCGTGGTCATCCAGCAGGTGGTGGCCCGGAACCACGGCAACTCCTTCTACCCGAACATTGCGGGAGTGGCCAAGTCATACAACTACTACCCGCTGGAGGGAATGCACGAGGAGAGCGGAGTCGTCTCGGTGGCACTTGGTCTGGGCGGTACGGTTGTTGATGGAGAAAAATGCGTAAGATTCTCCCCTGACTCTCCGGGCAGGCTATACCAGTTCTCCTCCACCGAGGAGTTCCTCAGGAATTCCCAGCGTGAGTTCCTTGCCCTGAACCTCGACAGGTCACCGGGAGTGGACCCGGACGACCCTGGCAGGGATGTCCACCTTGTCAGGCTGGACCTTGAAAGGGCGCAGGAAGATGGTACTCTGGCGCCGGTGGGCTCGGTCTACTCCGCCGAGAACGACATGATAGTCGACGGCACCTTCAGACCGGGAGCCAAGCTGGTCACCATGGCCGGAGTGCTGAAAGGGGACTACTTCCCCCTGGCCTCCCTGATCAGGCGGCTTCTGAAGGTTGGTAAACTGGCGTTCTCCAGCGATATAGAGCTGGAGTTCGCCGTCAACCTGGGTGACGGTAACAAGCAGGAGCCCCACGAGTTCGGTTTCCTCCAGATCAGGCCCATGGGACAGACCATGGGCGCAATGCCGGACATAGAGGGCGTAGGCAGGGAGAACGCCATTTGCATCTCCCACCGGGTTCTCGGTTTCGGCGTGATGGATGACATACAGGACATAATCTACGTATCCCCGCGCACCTTCGAGAGATCCACGAGTATCGCGATTGCCGGAGAGATAGAACAGCTGAACCGGAAGCTGAGAAAACTGCAGCGTCATTCACTCCTTATCGGACCCGGCAGATGGGGCAGCGCCGACAGCTGGCTCGGGATCCCGGTGAAATGGAACCAGATATCCTCCGTAAGGTGCATAGTGGAGACACCCCTGGAGGATATGGAGGTCAGCCCCTCGCAGGGAACGCATTTCTTCCAGAACATAACGTCCCTCGGGATAGGCTACCTGACCATAGCCAGGGGAGGTGAGGACTTCCTGGACCTGGATTTTCTCGAGGAGCACAGCGCCCTGACGGAGACCGATCATATCAGGCACATCCATCTCTACAAGCCGCTGCGGATACTTATCAATTCGAGGGTCAGGAAGGGCGTGATCCAGCTCATGTGAAGAACCCCCGGTGCCTGTCGTGCACCGGGGGTAATTCATTCACAGTCTCAGGATGATGCTATACTACACCCTGGGCCATCATGGCATCCGCCACCTTGCAGAACCCGGCAGCGTTCGCGCCGAGCACGTAGTTGGTGGGGTCGCCGTACATCTCCGCCGCGGCCTTGGCCTGGGCGTGAATGCTGATCATGATGTTGTGGAGCTTCTGGTCCACTTCCTGACGGGTCCAGCTGGAGAAAGTGGCGTTCTGGGCCATCTCCAGACCCGAGGTGGCGACTCCGCCCGCGTTGGCGGCCTTGCCGGGACCGTAGAGGATCTTGTGCTGAAGGAAGATGTCAACGCCTCCGGGAACCGTGGGCATGTTGGCGCCCTCGGAAACCAGGAAGACACCGTTGTTTATCAGGTTCTGGGCGTCCTTTGCGCTGATCTCGTTCTGGGTCGCGCTGGGGAATGCGCAGTCGGCGGGGTAGGCCCACAGAGGGTTGTGGTCCATCTCTGGATCCACGGGCTTGTACTCGACGTTCTTGTACTTCTCCGCGTATTCCTTGATCCTGCCGCGCCTGTTGTTCTTGAGGTCCATTATGAAAGCCAGCTTCTCGGCGTTAATGCCCTCTTCGTCGTAGATGCAGCCGCTGGAGTCGGAGAGTGTGACCACCTTGGCCCCCAGCTGATTCAGCTTCTCCGTGGCGTACTGGGCCACGTTGCCCGAACCGGAAACCAGGCATGTGAGACCGTTGTAGCTCTTGCCGCGCGTCTTCAGCATCTCCTCGCCGAAGTAGACGGCGCCGTAACCCGTGGCCTCGGGCCTTATAAGGCTTCCGCCGTACTGGAGTCCCTTGCCGGTGAGCACGCCGCTCCACTCGTTGCGGAGCTTCTTGTACTGCCCGAAGAGGAATCCGATCTCGCGGCCGCCGACGCCTATGTCGCCCGCGGGGACGTCGGTGCTCGGGCCGATGTGACGGAAGAGCTCCGACATGAAGCTCTGACAGAACTTCATCACTTCATTGTCGGACTTGCCCTTGGGATCGAAGTCTGATCCGCCCTTGCCGCCGCCCATCGGGATGGTGGTGAGGGCGTTCTTGAACACCTGCTCGAAAGCCAGGAACTTGAGTATGCCCAGGTTGACGGAAGGATGGAAGCGGAGGCCGCCCTTGTAGGGCCCGATGGCACTGTTCATCTCGATCCTGAAACCGCGGTTCACCTGAACATTGCCGTCATCGTCAAGCCAGGGTACCCTGAACAGTATTACGCGCTCAGGTTCGACTATCCTCTCGGGGATCTTGACCTTGCGGTATTCCGGGTGTTTCTCGAGGACCGACTCCAGCGAATCGAGGACCTCCTTCACAGCCTGATGGAACTCGGGCTGCGCGGGATCCTTCTCCACGACCTTCTGGTAAAGTTCTTCGAGCATCTGCCCGTCCCTCCTTTCGGGGGTAAAGAGTTAAGAACAAAGGTTTTCTGGGTCTGTTAATTTCCTATTCATGTGCCAAAGATAACAAGCCTAGTGATTGACAGACCCTTTCGTCAAGTACTGGATAAGAAGTGAGATTTCCATACTACTTGACCAAGATATTCACGGGGCATATTGTGACACGTCCATATTGGATTTTCCATTCAGCTGATGCGCGATTGCATGAAAGCACAGGACGGCGTCGGCAGAACGCCGGTGAGTATGGAGGACAGACATGTACCAGATCCTGCACAAGGAAAAACTGGGGCCTGACATCTGGCTCTACAGGATCAAGGCGCCTGATGTGGCCAGATACAGGAAACCGGGTCAGTTCGTTATTGTGAGGATCTCGGAGAACGGGGAGAGGATACCGATAACAATCGCCGATGTAGACAATGAGGAGGGTAGCGTGACCCTCATCGTCCAGGCGGTGGGGAAGACCACCCTGGAGATGACGGGGCTTAATCCGGGGGATGCGGTTCCCACGGTGACGGGTCCCCTTGGCAAACCGACGCATATCGAGAACGTTGGCAGGGTCCTCTGCGTTGGCGGCGGGATCGGCATCGCTCCCCTCTACCCTGTGGCAAGGGGTATGAGGGAGGCGGGTAATCACGTGACCAGCATAATCGGGGCCAGGTCAGCCGACCTGCTCATTCTGGAAGACAGGATGAGGGATGCCAGCCACGAAATGATAATCACCACCGACGACGGCACGAAGGGATGCAGAGGCTTCGTCACCGACTCCATCAGGAATCTGATAGACATCGGAGACAGTTTTGACCTGTGCGTGGCAATGGGTCCTCCGATCATGATGAAATGCGTCTGTGACATGACAAGGGAGTACGGCATCCCCACTATTGTCAGCCTCAACCCGATAATGGTCGACGGAACCGGGATGTGCGGCTGCTGCAGGGTGACAGTCGGAAGTGCGGTGAAATTCGCCTGCGTGGACGGCCCGGAGTTCGACGGCCACCAGGTGGATTTCGACGAACTGATAACCCGCCTTTCCACCTACAGGAACCAGGAGAGGGAGTCACTCGAACGCTTCGGTTCGGAGTCCGGCTGCAGGCTTGATGCTGTGCTGGAAGGGGGTCGGGCGTGAACGTCAAGGACAGGCTTAAGCTGCCGCCGGTGGCCATGCCGGAGCAGGATCCGAAAGCAAGGATCCGCAACCTGGACGAGGTTCCCCTGGGCTATACACCCGAGATGGCCATGGAGGAGGCGAAAAGGTGCCTTCAGTGCCGGACTCCATTCTGCGTTGAGGGCTGTCCTGTGGGAATAGACATTCCAGGGTTCATCAAGTTCATAGAGGACGGCGATTTCAAGGGCGCCATAAGGAAGATGAAGGAGAGGAACCTCCTTCCTGCGGTGTGCGGCAGGGTGTGTCCGCAGGAGGAGCAGTGTCAGCTGTTCTGCACGGTGGGCAAGGCGAAGAAGGATCCATGCAAGTCGGTGATGATAGGCAAGCTTGAGAGATTCATAGCGGACTGGGAGCGGACAAGCGGTGAACAGGAGAAACCTGCGCCGGTGAAGCCGTCCGGGAAGAAAGTGGCCGTCATCGGAGGGGGTCCGGCGGGTCTCACTGTTGCGGGGGATCTTGTGAAGTACGGCCATGATGTCACGGTATTCGAAGCTCTTCACAAGGCTGGAGGAGTTCTGGTGTACGGTATTCCGGAGTTCCGACTGCCCAAGGAGATAGTACAGAGCGAAGTGGACTACCTTGAGAGTCTGGGAGTGAAGTTCAGGTACAATTACGTAATCGGCAAGACACTTCCGATCGCGCACATACTTGAGAATTACGATGCTGCCTTTATAGGGACAGGAGCCGGTCTTCCCAGGTTCATGCGCGTGGACGGCGAGAACCTCCTCGGAGTGCTGTCCGCCAACGAATACCTTACCAGGGCCAACCTCATGAAGGCTTACGACTTCCCGCGAACGGACACGCCTATCGTCAAGGGGAAGAAAGTGATAACCGTCGGCGGCGGTAACGTCGCCATGGACTGCGCGAGGACCGCCCTCAGGATGGGGGCCGAGAGATCTCTCATCGTCTACCGCAGAGCCGAGGAGCAGATGCCGGCAAGGCTGGAGGAGATCCATCATGCGAGGGAAGAGGGGGTGGAGTTCCACCTCCTACAGAATCCTGTGAGACTGGTGGGGGATGATAAGGGCTGGATATGCGGCGCCGAGGTGATAAAAATGGAACTCGGGGAGCCGGATTCATCAGGCAGGCGAAGACCCGTCCCCGTTGAGGGAAGCGAGTTCATCGAAGAGACCGATACTCTGATAGTAGCCATCGGCAACAGCCCGAACCCCCTGGTTCCCGAGTGTTTCCCCGAGCTGGAAGTCACAAGGTGGGGAGGCATTGTGGTCAACGAGATCACCGGACAGACCTCGGTGCCCGGCGTATTCGCGGGAGGGGACATTGTCCTGGGCGCGGCCACAGTTATTCTGGCCATGGGGCACGGCCGAAGGGCGGCGCGGGCCATGAACCTGTATCTCAGCTCCGGCCGATGGGTGGACCTCGACAAGGCTATGGACCTCTGCAGGGCAGAAGTGCACTGATGTCCTCTTTCGATGACGTCAGTGCCAGACTGAATGCTCTGCATTCCGCCGCCGAGCTGAATCGCTCCGCGATTCAGCCGTTGACTTTGAACCCCCCGGAACTTAGCGTTCCACCATTCTCGGGACAGATCAAGCTGAATAGAGGAGGCATCAATTGAAAGGCCGCGTACTGATCATCGATGACGAGGCGGAGATCCGCCGCAATCTTACAGTTGGGCTTACGCAGGAAGGCTATTCCGTCGTAGCATGTCCAGACGGCATTTCCGCCATACACGAGCTGAACCAGGCCAGGGAGAAGGGAACAGCCTACGATTACCTGGTAACCGACATTTTCATGCCCGACATAGATGGCTTGAAGATACTCAAGGTCATCAAGAACCAGTACGCAGACCTTCCTGTTCTGGTCATCACCGGTTTTGGTGACGAGCGATTGATGCTAACGGCACTTTCCGAGCACAATACCGGTTACCTCGACAAACCTTTCGAAATATCCGACCTGGTGGAGGCCCTCGAGGAGCTGTCCCCGGGGAAGACGGATACAGAGGTTCCCGATGCAGCCTTCGATGAGGAGATGAGGGAATCGGTCAGCGCCTACCTTACTGTGAAGATAATTGACACCGACAGGAGCATGGAGATATACGACACCCTCTACGGCATGAAGGGGATAGCCTCCTGCGACGCCGTGAGAGGAGACTTCGATATAATCCTCCTTGCCCAGGCCTCATCGAACAGTGAGATCGCGGAAGTATTCAGCAGGGTCAGAGCCATGGAGGGTATCGAGGTGGTATCCATGTCCGAGGTGGAACGGCCCAAACTGGACAGGGATGTGGACCAGTTCATCGAGACCTACCAGGAAGCGGTCAAGAGAGAAGCGCAGGCGGAAGCCCGCCGGCAGCCCGGCACCATGAGTTATATTATCGTCGACATAGATCCGGAGTCGATCCAGCAGATATTCACCACGGTGTTCTTCATCGACGAGGTCGTCTTCTGTGACGTGATAGAGGAGGGCACCAAGCTCGTGGGTATGATCACGGGCCATGGCGCCATGGGCAAGACGCCCCGGATCATCCAGAAGCTCAATCAGATCGACGGTGTCCTCAGGGTTCGAGAAGCCAAGGTGATCAAGCTCATCGAGGACTGACGGGCAACTGTCTTCTGCAATACTGACATCATCCATCGTATCTCCTGATTCCCGCCGAACAGGGGAGGAGACCCGGAAGGGAGTGATGAAAACGGCTGCCAAGAACGAGGAATTCAGCTACAGACTGTGGAGGTACGAGGGACAGCCGGGAGAGCTGATACCTCTGCTCCAGTCTGCCCAGGAGCACTTCGGTTACATTCCAAGACGGGCCATCAGCTATATAGCCGGTGTCACCGGAATACCGGAATCCGACATCTACGGAGTCATAACCTTTTACAGCCAGTTCAGGCTCAAGCCCATGGGCAAGTATGTAATCAGGGTATGCGCAGGGACCGCGTGTCATGTATCCGGGGCGAAACTGATCAGGGAGACCATCGAGGATGAACTCGGTGTAGAAGTAGGTGACACCACCGATGACGGCCTTTTCACACTGAACACGGTGGCCTGCATCGGGTGCTGCTCCCTTGCACCGGTGATGATGGTGAACGACGACACCCATGGCAGACTTACACCCGCTTCGGTCCGCAAGATCCTT
Source organism: Candidatus Fermentibacteraceae bacterium (assembly GCA_016936235.1). Lineage (GTDB taxonomy): Bacteria > Fermentibacterota > Fermentibacteria > Fermentibacterales > JCC-6 > Aegiribacteria. Next base: position 26,471 of record JAFGPK010000042.1, read on the forward strand.
CGCAATTACAGGAAGAAGGCGGCCGAGACCTCTGACACGGCGGCAGGGGCTTCCTGAGCCATTCCGATGGTTTGAAAGCGGTTCTACATTGAAGAACGTCTGGAGCAACATATGAAGAAGATAGTAGTTGGAATGGGAACCTGCGGACTCTCAGCAGGAGCCCAGGCGACCTACGACAGGCTGGAGGAACTGGCCCGGGAGCATCCTGATGCATGCGTCCTTGCACGGACAGGCTGCATCGGGATGTGCTACAGGGAGCCACTGGTCGAGATAAGGGAAGATGATCGAAGGGTCATCTACGGAGGTGTCACTCCCGAGTCGGCCGATGAGATCTTCCGGAAACATGTCCTGGATGGCTTGGTGATAGAAGACGATAACCTGGTCTATTCATGTGGTCCACGGGGCGAGACATCCGGTGCCGAATGCGGTTTCCTTGACCTTCAGGAGAGGATAGTCCTCCGCAATTGCGGTATGATCGATCCTGAATCCATAGGGGATTACGAGGAGGCCGGCGGGTATGAGGGACTCAGAAAGGCCCTGACCTCAATGACGCCTGAGGAGATAATCGGCGTAATCAAGGCTTCAGGGTTGAGAGGCCGGGGTGGCGCCGGTTTCCCCACCGGACTGAAATGGTCCTTCGCAGCCTCCAGCAAAGGCGATCAGAAGTACGTGGTATGCAACGCGGACGAGGGCGACCCGGGTGCGTTCATGGACAGGTCCGTACTGGAGGGTGATCCCCACTCCGTGCTGGAGGGTATGATCATATGCGGCAAGGCTATAGGCGCCTCCTTCGGATATGTCTACTGCCGTGCCGAGTACCCCCTGGCCATCAGGAGGCTTCAGATAGCCATATCCGCAGCCCGCGAGAAGGGTTACCTCGGAAGGGATATCCTGGGTTCCGGTTTCGATTTCGACCTGAAGATCAAACAGGGCGCCGGGGCCTTCGTCTGCGGGGAGGAAACAGCTCTCTTCGCTTCCATCGAGGGCGAGAGGGGAATGCCTAGGATAAGACCTCCCTTCCCCGCCGAGAAGGGTCTCTGGAGAAAGCCCACAAACAACAACAATGTAGAGACCTACGCCAATGTACCCTGGATCATTATCAACGGACCTGAAGCCTTCACGGCTCACGGCACCGAGAAGAGCCCCGGGACCAAGGTCTTCGCCCTGGCGGGCAAGGTCGTCCATGGAGGTCTGGCGGAAGTTCCAATGGGGACATCAATCGAGGAACTGGTGTTCAGGATAGGCGGCGGGATCAAGCAGGGCAAGCAGTTCAAGGCTGTTCAGATGGGCGGCCCGTCCGGAGGCTGCATCCCGGCCAGCATGAAGGACACTCCCGTGGACTTCGAGTCCATCCCGGCCACCGGTGCTATCATGGGCTCCGGCGGGATGGTGGTGATGGACGAGGATACCTGCATGGTGGAGATAGCAAGGTTCTTCCTGGACTTCACCCAGAAGGAATCCTGCGGCAAGTGCACCTTCTGCAGGATAGGAACCCTCAGGATGCTGGAGATACTGGAGAGGATAACCAGAGGGGAGGGAGTCCCCGAGGACATCGAGAAGCTGGAGAAACTCTCCGTGCAGATCAAGGAGGCAAGCCTCTGCGGTCTGGGACAGACGGCTCCAAACCCGGTGCAGACAACCATCCGCTATTACATTGATGAGTACAGGGCACACATCTTCGACGGGAAATGCCCGGCCGGAGAATGTCAGGCCCTTGTGGAGTTCAGCATCGATCCCGAGAAATGCGTCGGGTGCACTCTCTGCGCCAAAAACTGTCCTGTGAACGCGATCTCGGGCAAGGTGAAGGAAGTACATGTCATAAATGGTGAAACCTGCGTCAAGTGCGGCAAATGTATAACCAGCTGCAATTTCGGCGCTGTAGTCACTAGGTAGGAGCGGCCGATGGAGAAGATCAGACTCAAGATCAACGGCAGGGAGATCGAGGCCACTCCGGGGAAGACTATTCTTGAAGTGGTCCAGGAGAACCAGCTTGATGATATCCCGACATTGTGTCATTCACCGGAGCTGGAACCCTACGGCTCCTGCTTCGTGTGCGTGGTGGAGGTCAAGGGAAGGAACAACCTGGTTCCCTCCTGCGCCACCCGCGTTGCTCCCGGCATGGAGGTGGAGACAAGGAACGACAGGATAACGGCCTCACGGAAGACCGCCCTCGAGCTCCTTACATCCAACCATTACGCCGACTGTGTATCACCCTGCATGGAGGGATGCCCGGCCGGGGTGGACGCCCAGGGATACATCGCCCTCTCGGCCATGGGCCAGTACCGAAAGGCCGTGGACCTCATACGGGAGACGAACCCTCTGCCAGCGGTGTGCGGAAGGGTCTGTGTACGGAAGTGCGAGGAAGAGTGCAGAAGGCAGGACATAGATGCTTCGGTGGCGATCAACAACATAAAGAGGTTCCTGACGGATTCACCGGATGCATACGCCACGGAGCCTGAGTGCGAACCTGACACCGGCAAGACCGTCGGAATAATAGGCTCCGGACCAGCGGGTCTCACCGCTGCGTGGTTCCTCGGGAAGAGCGGCATCAAGCCGGTGATATACGAAGCAAAGGAACGCACCGGCGGCATGCTGCGCTACGGGATCCCCGAGTACCGTCTGCCCGACGATGTTCTTGACCGCGAGGTTGAGTACATCTGTCGCGCGGGTGCCGAGATCAGGTGCGGTGTGCGGGTAGGCGCGGACATTTCCCTCGATGAGCTCAGGCAAAGGCACGACGCGGTCTTTGTGGGTCCCGGCGCCTGGACAGGCAAACCCATGAGAGTGGAAGGCGAGTACGATACCGAGGGTGTGGTCACCGGCGCCGATTTCCTGGTCGAAAAGGCCGACAACCCGGAGCCGCTTTCGGGTACGGTTGTGGTGGTTGGGGGCGGCAACACGGCCATGGACGCCGCCAGGACGTCCTGGAGGCTCAATGCCGACAAAGTGATAGTCCTGTACAGGAGGACGAAGGCCCAGATGCCCGCCGATGCCATGGAAATTGAGGATTGCCTCGAGGAAGGCATCGAGATAATGGAGCTGGCAGCTCCCACCGGGATAGTCAAGAAGGACGGGAAGCTCGCTGCCCTCCAGTGTCAGAGGATGAAGCTCGGCGAACCCGATGCGTCGGGAAGGCGCAGGCCTGTCCCCATCGAAGGCGCCGAGTTCGAGCTGCCGTGCGACTTGGTCATCTCGGCCATCGGACAGGACACGGTTCTCGAAGGGCTGTTGGAAGCCGGCAATCTGGAGCTTGACCTCACACGATGGAACACCTACGTGATCGACGGGAAGACCATGAAGACCAATGTGGAGGGAGTCTTTGCCGGCGGAGACGCCGCAGATGACGGTCCCACGGTGGCAATCGACGCAATTCGTGACGGCCGGAAGGCCGCCGGGGCGATCAGGGCATGGCTTCTCGGCGAGGATCTACCGGCGAAGCCCTTCGCAGTGAGGAAGGAGTTCTGGTCAAAGCCGGGTCACGCTGAGCTTGGTGATATCATGGAGTCTCCCCGCCACGAAGTGCATCTCATAGATGTCGACGAAAGACGGAACAGCTTCAGGGAGGTTTCCAACGGTTTCGAGCCCGAGGACAACGTCCACGAGTGCGACAGGTGCCTCTCCTGCGGCTGCGTGAGGTTCGACGACTGCAGGCTCAGGCTTTACGCCGAGGAGTACGGCGTGGACATGGAGCACTTCAAGGGATACGCCAGGAAGCACAGGGTTGACGACCGTCACCCGTACATCTCCTACGACCCCAACAAGTGCATACTGTGCGCGAGGTGCATCAGGACCTGCGCCAGGGTCCTGCCGGTGTCCGCCCTGGGCCTTGTCAACAGAGGTTTCAGGACTGAGATGCGGCCGGCCATGAACGACCCTCTGGTCGCCACGAGCTGTGTCAGCTGCGGCAACTGCGTGGATTCGTGTCCCACCGCGGCCCTGACAGTGAAGTTCCCATTCCCCGGAAGGGCCTGCCTGGACAGCGAGGACGTGAAGACCCACTGCGCGTTCTGCTCCCTGGGATGCGAGGTCACGGTGAGTACTTTCGGAGAGGGAAGGTACTACATCAAATCCTCCGGGGAGCCCGGCGACTACCTCTGCAGGTACGGCAGGTTCGGCCAGGAACTGTTCATCAAGCAGGAGAGGTACTCGGGACCTGTGAAGAAGGAAGGGTACTCCTATCGGCCGGTCAGCTTCAAGATAGCCTACTCGGGAATCGTTGAGGGGCTTCGCAGGATTGCGGATGATCACGGTCCGGAAAGCGTCGCCGTGTTCGTCTCCCCTGAGCTCACCAACGAGGAACTCAACCTGGCGGGCAGGATAGCAAGGGAAGGAATCGGAACCAGCAATATAGGTTCGCTGGCAATACTGTCCGGCGCGGGTCGTTCCGGGGTTCTGGATGAAGCGTTCGGGTTTACGGCCTCCACCTCGGACAGGAAATGCCTGAGGGAAGCCGACCTCATCGTATGCAACAACACCTCGCTGGAGTCCGACCACCTGATACTTGCGGTGGACGTTATCGAGGCCGTGCGTGATGGAGCCAAGCTGGTGGTGTCCAACTCCATCCTGGATTCCACCGACGAGCATATGGCAGCCCTGGCCGTCGATCCCATGAGGGGGAGAGCCTCGATCTTCTGGAACGCCGTCATGCAGGTTCTCATAGACGACGGAGACGTGAATCCGATGAATCTCAAGGGAGGGGAGGAATTCCTCCGTGACAGGAGTGCCTCCATCGAACTGGCGGCGGCAAAGGCAGGAGTGGGAGTCTCCGACATTTACGAGACAGCTGAGCTTCTGCGTTTCTCGGGCAACGTCGTCTTCATACACAGCCCCGACAGGGCCCAGGATGCCTCTCCGGACGACATGGAGATATTCGCAGACCTCACCCTTCTTCTTCGTGATGCCGGAAAAACGGCCGACATTCTCCTGCCCAGGCTGCTGGCCAACAGCGCCGGCCTGGAGGTCATGGGGGCTGATCCGGCATTCATGACCGGAAGGAAACCGTCCGGTAAGGAGCTTCCCGGAGCTGCCTCCAGCCAGGAGCTCAGATTGCTGCTTGAAGACGGGAAACTCAGAGGGGCGTTGATAATCGGCGAGAATCCCCTGGAGTACAACAGGCCCGGCTCGTGGTTCCGCAACACGGAGTTCATTGCAGCCATGGACTGGACCGATACGGAGACCACAAGGTTCGCAGACTACATTCTGCCAGGCACGACCTACCTCGAGACTCCCGGCACGAGGTGCAACTTCGAAGGCAGGCTTCTGGAATTCACCGGGGCGGTCATGCCACCTTCGGGCAAGTCCGGGACGGACGTCCTGCAGGGACTTGCCTCAGCCTTCGGAATCGATGCTTCGGTGGACGACCTCGATGCCAGGGTCCTGGAGAACCTGGGCGACCTGGCGAGGATCTACTGGAACACCGGTCAGGAACGGCACTGGGACGGAAGCGGGAGGCTCGTACCCGTGTCTGCTGAAGCAAGGGCCGCATCCATACAGCCGCCCCTGACTCATTCCCAGGAGTACAGGCAGGAGATCCGCCAGGTAGGCACCGAACGCTACCGCGTAATCTAGGGGGACGGAGGCTTTTTATCCGACGAGGGCGAATAAACAGCTCAAGCGTTTAAAGAGCCTCCAATTTTTCTTTAAGAATCTTTAACTGTTCAGTGATTTTCCTTAGAGATATCTTCGAACAAGAGCTTTTCACGCACCAAGGTTGATACCTCGGGTCTTTTTCATCATGCTGATGTACCATTGTCGAGCCAGGGGTCTGTTCTTCCTAGTGGCATCCCTGATCTTGATGGCTATCATGGTCTCCGGTGCCATGGAAAGGTATTCCTTCCAGTCATTTACTTCGTTCAGAATCCTATTGTCCATGCTTACCAGAGGATCATGTTTTTCTACACCAACATGAAACCTTGCGCTGGACCAGTAGTAATCCCATGCCCTGTCGACCATTCCAGCTCTGACCGGATTCTGTTCCGTGTACCTGACCGCATTGTAGAGGTAGTGCGGACCCAGGGGACTGGAGCCGAACCTGTACTGCCAGAGATGTCCACTCCATTCGTTCCGGGTGTTCACATGATAGGCGTATCTGGAATGGGCAACCCTGAAGCATGAAGCAAATGAATCCTGCCTTTCGGGTATGGCAACAAGATGGACATGATTATCCATCAGGCACCACGATAGGAAGGAAACTCCATACTCAGCTGCGGCCTCTCCAAGAAAGCCCAGGTACTTGAACCTGTCCGAATCGGAGAAGAAGACGTTCTGGTTCCTGGTGCCGCGCTGGACAATATGATGTGGAAGCTCCGGTACCACTAATCTCGGTGTTCTTGCCATGGTAAACATATGTATATGTAATTTACATATGTCAATCCCTTTTCTGCTGACTGCGGATGATGCGCATGGAGTTATTAATTCCTCTGTGCAGTGACTGTGAAACGTGCATAGAGAGGATGCTATGCGATTGTCTCATGTTATTATAACTCCATTGACACTTTGTGGCATTGCTTCATATTTTTTTCCTGTGATTGAGGGAAAGGAGTATAAAGAGTAGAATGGTCGAGGGCTTATTCCGCAGCTGGTTGTCCGATTGACACTCGATTACCATCTGCAGAATGAAGAACGGGAGGTGTTTTCATGAAAAGGATACTGCTGTGGGTTCTTCCCATCCTGGTTCTGGCCTCAATAGCCATGGCTGGTGGAGGAAGAGGTGGTATAGGAAGGGATCTCGATGTTGCGATAGAACTGACGGATGACCAGATAAGGGAAATCACTGATAGCAGTTCTGGAAGAGCAACAGTTAAATTCACAGACGAACAGCTTGAGATCCTTGTTGATGCAGTTCCGGAGTTCGCTTTCGAAGAAGTCACCCTGGAGCCCATTCACATAAGCAGGGCTGGCGTAGTCGTACTCGGACTGCATGTGCCGGACAGCATTGTCGATCCCAGGTCGGACATCGAAATGGACCCGCATCCGTCACCTTGAGCCGGCAGATACACACATGAACTTAATTGAGGGCGAGTTCCAAGCTTGCCCTCTTTCAATTATTCAGAGGACATCAATCCCTGGTGGGATCAACTGAGCTGTATGTCAATTATTTCAGCAATAAACATGACTACTCGAATATCCTTTCATCGATAACCGATGGAATAAGACAGATTATTTACTTTCCAATATTTAACATCCTCCGTCCCCATTTAAATGGTACTGATATAATAAACGGTCAAGTTGGCTGGATCGGGCTGGAATGGGTTATGTTCCGGGTGAATTATAAATATGGACCAATCCAGGGAGGGGTGTACAGTGTTACGAGTGGAGGATCTCACAAAGGTATATGAAAAGGGCGGCAGGGGACGTAAAGAAACCGTAAGGGCCGTTGACGATGTCTCCTTCGATTGCAATCCGGGGGAGATATTCGGCCTTCTCGGTCCCAACGGCGCCGGCAAGACCACAACGCTTAGATGTATCTCCACGCTCATTAAGCCCACCTCGGGAAACGTATACATAGACAGGTACAACGTGCTGGAGCACGAGAAGACAATACGGTCCAGGATAGGTTTCCTCACATCGGACATGAAGCTGGACGGGTTCTTCACTCCCGGCTACATGATGGACTACTTCGGCAGCCTGAACAAGATGGCGAAGGAAGAGATAGGCAGGATGAAGGATCTTCTCTTCAATGAACTGCAGATGAATGATTTCGTGGACAAGAAGATAGACAAACTCTCGACAGGCATGAAGCAGAAGACCGCCATCGCCATCAGTCTTATCCACGATCCGGAGGTGATAGTCTTCGACGAACCCACAAACGGACTTGATGTGATTACATCCAAATCCGTGACGGATTTCCTCCGGAAGCAGGCCGGGAACGGCAAGACCGTTCTCATATCCACGCACATAATGAGCATTGCTGAGAAGCTGTGCAGCAGATTCGGAATACTTGTGAAGGGCGAGATAAAGGAACTGGGGACTCTGAAGCAGATACTTGACCGCAACTCCACCGACAGCCTGGAGGATGTCTTCTTCGGTTACGTACTTCCCGAAGGCGGATCGGGGGTGGGCCATGCTCAGTGACAGCATGATAATCCTCAGGAAGGAGCTGAAGCGAATTTTCACCGACAGGCGAAGCCTGTTCTTCCTTGTGGTGCTTCCCCTGGTGATGCTTCCCGCCATGTACTCGGTCATGGCCAAGATGGGCGAGGTGAAGGACTCCGACATAGCCTCTTTCAGGTCGACGATCTGCCTGTACGAAGGCGAGGGTAACAGCGGTTTCACAACCCCCTTCATTCAAACGCTTTCGGAGCTTAACACGAATCTCCGGCTGGTGGAGCGGGATGAACTGGATGCCGTGAAACAGTCAATCACCGGCAGGGAGCAGGAACTGCTCATAGTCCTACCGGACCACTTCGGCGAAAGTCTGGAGGCCTGCGAGACCTTCGACATATCAGCCTTCTACAACTCCACGGCTGACTACTCGGTATATGCTTACGAACAGTCTCAACAGGCTCTTCTTACCCTGACCGACGAGATAGTCAGGGAAAGGATTACCGGAAGGGGCATCTGTGATGACGTGCTCAGTGTCTTCACGATCAACGGGTCGATGCAGGAATACGACCTGGCCCCTGAGGGCAGCGTCATAGGAAAGGTTATCGGCATACTGCTGCCATTCTTCATCCTGATCTACCTGTTCGCCAACTCGATGAAGGTTGGTCTCGATTCGGTTGCCGGGGAGAAGGAGAGAGGGACACTGGCGATCCAGCTCGTGAACCAGGTGGACAGGTTATCAATAGTCATAGGCAAGATGCTCTCGGTGATGATGGCGGCGGTAGTCGGGGCCGCCAGTTCGGTGATCGGACTCATCATCGCCTCCCGCTACTTCATAAGCATGTTCGGCGACGCGGGTCCGGCCATGTCCGGTTACAGCATGAGCACCCTGAGCATCCTGCAGTTCGCCATCGTGACCATTCCCCTGGCCGTACTGGTGGCCAGCATAGTGCTGATAGTATCCACCTACGCAAGGAACGCCAAGGAGGGACAGGGCATGATAATGCCCATCTACTTCGCGGTGATGATAATGGGCATAGCTTCCATGCAGGCCGGGGACGTGGCGCCCGTATGGATGAGGTCGACACCGATATTCAATTCGCTGATCGTCCTGAAGAGCATCTTCATGCACGATGCCGCCTGGGGTTCGATAATGACCGCCGTGCTTTCAAGTGTAGTGGTCTCCGCTGTGATCATCTACCTGACCCTGAGGATGTTCAGCAACGAGAAGATACTGTTCAGGATATAGGAGGACCACATGCCCGGGATCGAGGAGCTTTCGCCGGAAACCGAGAGTACTTTCTTTCGATGCCTTCACGATGAGAGGCCGGAAGACCCCGAGGTGACTTCGATCAGGAAGAGCTGGTTCCGAAGGCATCTGGACCTTGGGTTGAGGGCCAGGGTGCTGGTCACCGACTGCGACGAAGTGGCCGGTCTCTGCCAGTACCTTCCCATCGAGTATTCCCATTTTCTGGGCAGCGATCTGATAGCCGTACTTTGCATCTGGGTGCACGGCTACGAATATCACCTGGGGAACAGGCAGGGGCAGGGATACGGAAGGATGATACTTGAAAGCATTGAGAAGGATGCCGGGAAGTCCGGTTTCAAGGGAGTTGCGGCCTGGGGTAAGGACTACCCGTACTGGAACCCGGTTTCCTTCTACGAGCATATGGGGTATGCCAGGGCGGACAGGATCGGCAACGACGTTCTTGTATGGAAGTCCTTCAGGGGCGAGGGAGAGCCACCCCGTTTCCTTAGACAGAGGAAACGCGGTCCGGTCCTGCCGGACAGGATAACCGTCGTATCGCTTTTCACAGGCTGGTGCGGAGGCTGTTCCTTCAATCTGGAAGCGAGGGAGGCTGCCAAGGATCTGAGGGACATTGCGGATTATATCGAAGTGGACACCTCAGTGAGAAAGAATATGCTGGAATGGGGTATTTCCGACGGCATCCTGATGGATGGTCAGCCCTATCGAAATGACGGGCCGCCCTTCACGAGAGAGGATCTTAAGAGGGACATACTCGACCTGTACGGAAGAAAGACCGGACAACAGCGGACGGGATCGATGGAGGATCATGAATAGAAGCACTCCTCATACGGCCATCGTCACTGTTGCCGTCATCCTTTGGTCCTGCGACGATCCGCAGGGGATCATAGCGTGGGAGACGAACCCCGCTAACGGCAGCTTCGTCTTCTACTTGCTGGAGACCGCGCGGCAGGAGAGTTGACCGCCGCCGAAGAAACTGTGTGGATCGGTCCGGAACAATCAACCCGGATTCTTGGAGGGTAAGACGATAATGTATCCATTCTCTGGTATCGTAGGGCAGGATGACGCAAAGCTGGCACTGGCCATCGCGGCCGTCGATCCCGGCATCGGCGGAGTGCTGCTGTCGGGAATGAAGGGAACGGGCAAGAGCACCCTGGTGAGGTCCTTCGTGAACATCCTGCCGGATCAGACCGTTGTGAGCGACTGTGTCTACGGGTGCGTCCCTGATGACGACCGCTTTCTGTGCGACAGCTGCAGGGATGCCGCTGAAGCCGGGAAGAGCCTCGGGACCATCACGCGCAGACCATCCCTGGTGACAGTCCCCCTGGGTGTGACCGAAGACAGGCTCCTGGGAACCATCAACGTGGAGAAACTGCTTAAGGAGGGTTTCAAGGAGTTCCTTCCGGGTCTGCTGGCAAACGCGAACAACCAGGTGCTATACGTCGACGAGGTCAATCTGCTGTCAGATAACATCACCGACGACATCCTCGATGCATGTGCAGGGGGGTTCAACACGGTGGAGCGGGAAGGTGTCTCCGTCACCCATCCCGCAAGGTTCGTACTGGTGGGCACAATGAACCCCGAAGAAGGCAACCTCCGGCCGCAGATCCTGGACAGGTTCGCCATGTCAGTGGACGTAAGGACGGAGATGAACCCTCTCAGGAGAATCGATATCATCGAGAGAAACCTGGCCTGGGAAACCGACTCAGAGAGGTTCGGAAATGCTTTCGGCAAGGCCGATGCAAGGTTGCGGAAGACGATATCGGCTGCAAGGAGAAGGCTGGAGGGCATAAGGCTCCCGGTGTCAGCCATCGAGACCGTTGCAGGGGCGATGTCGAGCCTGAAGGTGGACGGCCAGAGGCCGGACCTGGTAACCATCAGGGCCGCAAGGGCCTGGGCGGCGCTGGAGGACCGCGGGGAAGTGAACATCGAAGCTCTGAAGTCCGTAGCTCCCCTCTGCGTCTGCCACCGCACCAGATCAGGTGGCATGAACCAGCCTCCCGAGCCGGATGAACTGATGGAGGTCCTGGAAAAGAACTCCTCTGCCTCGAAGTCCGCCGGACAAAGGTACTTCGATCCTGAAAAAGTCCTGACCGGGGAAGAATGATGGCCAGGGGACATTCCCTGCCATTCTCGGCCGTGATGGGACTGGAGAGAGCGGCACTGGCAATCCGCCTTTCCCTTGTGGACGATACCCTGGGCGGCGTCCTGATATCCGGCACCAGGGGCACTGGCAAATCCACCCTGGCCTCGGCCGCCCGGTTCCTTCATCCCTGCCTTGAACCGGACGATGCTCTCGTAAGGGTCCCGCTTGGTGTCACCGAGGAGAACCTGATGGGAGGTCTCGACCTTCAGGAGATCCTCGGCAGGGGTATGCTGAAGACCAGGCCGGGGCTGCTTCAAAGAGCTCACGGCAGGATACTGCTGATAGACAACGTGAATCTCCTCAGTGACAGACTGGTGGATCTGGTGCTGGACTGCACCGCCAGCGGCATACTCACGGTGGAGCGGGAGGGCGTATCCGTCACCGCCGAGAGCCGTTTCAAGCTCTTCGCCACCATGGATCCGGAAGAGGGAACTCTGCGCCCTCAGCTGCTCGACCGCTTCGACATGTCGGTCCAGGTGGAAAGCCTCGAAACTCCAGAGGAACGAGCGGCCCTTGCTATCCGTCTACTTGCGCTGGAGCAGAAGGGATGCGGGGGATCTGACGTGTTCAGACAACGTGACCTGCTGCTTCGGGAAGAGATCGGCAGGGCGAGGAAGAGGCTTTCGAGGGTAGGCATAAAGGTCCGGTCGCTGGCTGCCATCGTGTTCGCCATGAGCCTGCTGGAAGTGGACGGCCACAGGCCTGAACTGGTCATAACAAAGGCCTCCGGGGCGCTGGCTGCCCTGAGGGGAAGAACGAAGGTGATCTGGGACGACGTTCGTGATGCGGCGGGACTTGTCACGGGCCACAGGACCAGGGGGGGCGGAGCCCAGGGTCCGCCCTCCGAAGAGGCTGTTATGAAGGCACTGAAGACGGGGTGGGGTATTGGATCCAGGTTCGGGGCCGCGGACATCCTGCTTCAGCTCCGTGATACTCAGGGCCGTCTGCTGGAGGCCGTGACCGCCGGTATGGACTCCATGGATGAGGAAGTCCGCAGCTGGAGCAGCGAGACGGGGCAGCTGAAGGAGCGCAAGGGAATGTTCGAGAGCGAGTTCCCGGAGTTCATGAAGAGCAGTGTACTGAAGAAGCTCATGGACAGGATATCGTTGACGGCCCTGGCGGGAACCGGCTCGAAACACACCGGGGCGAAACCCTCACTGGACCTGGAGAGGGGGAAGAGGGTTCGCGTGGTTCCCACGGATGACCCGCGCAAGCTGGATGTCCTCCAGACAGTGATAGCCGCAGTTGTTCAGGGTCAGAGGCTTCCACTGGTGCCCCTGGAGAGGAGCTGGTGGAGGGCATGGGAGAGAAGTGCCAGACCAAGGGCGACGGTCATGCTGGTCATCGACGCCAGCAAGTCCTCGAGTGGGTACCTCTTCGGTCTCAGCAGTCTTCTCAGGACGCTTTTCGAGGATCATTTCGATCCCCTCTCCAGGGTGGGCCTGATATCGATGAACAGGGGGCGCGTGGTACTGCATTTCAAGCCGACCAGGAACAGACTGAGGGTCTACGGCAGGATGAGGGACCTGGTATCCGAGGGATACACACCACTTGCAGAAGCCATCCATACCGCCAGGAGAGTCCTTCAGAAGAGCAACACCACGGGAGATGTCAGAGGGACGTACATTCTCCTTGTCTCGGACTGCGCTCCGGAGCCCCTCCCCCTGGGCTGCATAGACCCCTTTGAAAGTGATCTGTACTGGGGAGTAAGGAAACAGGCCGACCTCTGCGGCATGATCGGCATTCCCATAATGATCATCGACCCGCTGAACTATCCTTCCCTGCACAGCCCGGAGAGGATGCCGGGCAGGAGGCTTGCGAGATATATGGAGAAGGTGACAAGGAGCGCGGTCATCCCCCTTCCAGCTAAAATACTGGATTCGGAGAACAGGATAGTGGAAGTGGTGAATTCCATTGTCCTGCGGAAGGAACGCAGCACCGCCTTCTCGGAACTGGGCAGCCAGATATCGAAATACTCCGGAGCCGGTTGTCCCTGGCTTCGTGGCTGACCATACGGATACATCCGCTTCCCATCGGGAAGGGGACCCTGTCCCATCCTGGAGAAACCCCGGAGCGGTGGATCGGGCAAGTTCGGCAACGGCACTGACGCGCCCCTGAAGTTATCATCCCTGTTCTTGACGCAATAGGTGGGATTACACATCTAATACTCTGATTTTCAGCGGGTTCCGAAAACGAGTGAAGGGAAGCCTGGATGATACTCCTTGAGACCCTCTATTCGGTGATCGAAGGCAACTTCGATTTTCTGCTGGTGGTGGACGGCAACGAGAAGGTCATCTACCGCAGTCCCCTGCTGAAGCGCTGCTGCACTCCCGAAGAGGGGGACGAGGAGCATTCCCACCTTGTCGACATTCTCGACGAGGAGTCTCTGGCGTCCTTCAGGAACGCCGTGAAGAACGTCGCCAAAGGCTCCAGGGGTGTCATTGCGCTGTTCTCCTCCAAGCTCGACCAGACATCGGCCATTCCGATGAAGGTCGGTTATGTGGAGAGCGTCCAGGGAGGCATCTACCTTTTCTTCGGCGCCCAGGTCGATGCGCTCCGAAGGATAAGCGACTGGGAGAAGGAAGAGCGGGTCAAGGAGCTGTCCTGCCTTTATGCCGTGGCGGAGTGGATAGAGGTCTCGGCTTCCATAAGCGAGTTCTTCACCAGGCTTCCGGATTACCTTTCCAGGGGCATGCGCTTCCCCGACGAGGCGGTGGTTTATTCCATCTACCAGGAGGAGGAGTACGGGCAGAAACCCGCAAGCGATGAGTACATAAGCGTTGATCTTGTGGTCAGCGGCGCTCCCAAGGGCGAGATAAGGGTGGGTTACATCAGCGGAAGCCACGAACTCCTCCCCGAGGAGCAGAAGATGCTCAACGAGATCGGCAGGATGCTGAGTCTGGCCCTGGAGCGCAAGGAGCTCAGGGAGAGGATGGCCCTGAAGCAGGAGGAAGAGGAGGAGCTGAACCGTCGCCTGAGCAAGCTCGAGGAGGAGATATCCGGCAGGGAGAAGGAACTCGAGGAACAGAATCAGAAGCTCAGCACCGCTGACTCATACCTGGACAGAGTCAACCGAAGCTGGGAGGAGACCAAGCACCGTCTCGAGACGATGTTCCGGGCCATCCCGGGAGAGGTCATGCTCATCGACATGAACCGCAACGTCGTGATGAGCAACCAGGACGACATCGATCCCGGGGACAAGTGCTACAGGACCTATTTCAACCGCGACATACCCTGCAGGGACTGCCGGCTGGAGAAGATAAAGAGGGACAAGACACCCATAACGATAACCATAGCCGACGGAGAGAGGTTCCTGGAAGTGCACACCCTTCCCGTGTACAACCAGGAGGAGGAGGTCGATGGAATCCTGGAGTTCTACAGGGACGTCACCCTGGAGAAGACCTACGAGCAGCAGATACAGCAGGCGGACAAGCTGGCTTCGCTGGGACAGCTTGTCAGCGGGATTGGCCACGAGATAAACAACCCCAACCAGTTCATCCGCGGGAACATCAAGATCATCAGGCAGGCGATAACCGACATGCTGCCCATCATCGACAGGTATGCTGAGGATCATCCCGACCTGAAGATAGCGCGTTTGAAGTATGACTTCTTCAGGGAGCATATCATGACCCTCATCGACGACATGTCCCACGGCTCGGAGAGGATAAAGGGGATAGTGGAGGGGCTCAGGGGCTTCGCGAGGAAGGACGAGGGGCTCCTCGTGGACAAGGTGGACGTGAACACACTCCTGGAAGCGACCACCAGGCTTGTGAAGAACGAGGTCCACAAGCATGCCGAGATCAGACTGGATCTTGGGGATGATATCGAGAAGTTCACGGGGAATTCCCAGAAGATTGAACAGGTCTTCGTGAACCTCATAGTAAACTCCGCCCAGGCGATCCCGGACGACAGGAAGGGGCTCATAGAGGTCAGGACCTCCATGGACGGAAGCGATGTGGTCATAGAGGTGGAGGACAACGGCAGGGGGATGGACGAGAAGACGCAGAAGCAGATATTCGACCCCTTCTTCACCACCAAGAGAGCCAAGGGCGGCACCGGTCTGGGTCTGGCCATAGCATTCAGGATAATCGAGGAGCATTCCGGCAGCATCTCGGTGAAGAGCAGGTCCGGCAAGGGAACCATCTTCACCATCAGGATTCCGGCGGGGAAGAGCCAGGTGGCTGAGGACAGGAAGGTCGGCAGTTGAAGAGAGTACTCATTGTAGACGACGATGTAGCGGTGACCAACTATTTCATGGTCTTCCTGATGCAGACGGAGGTCTTCGAGCCTACGGTGATAAACGATTCAAGAGAGGTGATGAAAACCCTCGAAGAGGGTGATTTCGATGTCATCATGCTGGACCTGGACATGCCGAACGTCAGCGGCATGGAGATACTGGACATGATGAACTCCAGGAAGATCAACGTTCCGGTGCTGATACTCACAGGAGTCAACGACGTCGACCTGGCTGTGAAGAGCATGAAGCGGGGCGCCTTCGATTACCTTACGAAGCCGGTGGATGACGAGTACCTGCTCGAGGTGCTGGACAGCGCAATCGAGCACGGCGCGGTGAACAGTACAATAGAAAGACTGCCCAAGTCACTTTCCAGAGAGGATCTTGACAACAAGGCCGCCTTCGAGCACCTCCCTACACAGGACCCTGCGGTTATCAGGATGTTCCACCAGGCGGAAAGGATGGCGGAGGGAGACCTCAGCATATTCATATGGGGGGAGAGGGGCACGGGAAAGGAATCCCTGGCAAGGGCCGTGCACAATGCCTCCCCGCGAGTGGACAGGCCATTCATAGCAGTGGACAGCGGCTCCCATTCGCAGGGGCAGTTCTCGGCGGAGCTCTACGGGAGGGCCAAGGAGTGGGGCGGCAAGAACAAGGAGATGGATGGCTTCCTGGAGGCGGCGTCCGGAGGCACTCTGTTCATAGACCACATTGAGAACATGAGCCTTCCGGTCCAGGTCCGCCTGAAGAGAGTGATCCAGACCGGCGAGTACTACAGGGACAATTCCACAGAGATACTCAAATGCGATGTGAGACTGATAGTGGCATCCACCCGTGACCTCACAAGCTCAAAATACCGTGACACCTTTTCCCTGGACCTGCTCTACCACCTTATGGTCAACTCCATCCGCATTCCCCCCCTTCGGGAAAGGATCGACGATATCCCCCTGCTGGTTGAGCATTTTCTGGAAAGGGAAGTGGAGAGGACGGGCAAGAAGATAGAAACCGTGTCCGACGAACTGATGCAGATGCTGAAGCAGTACAGCTTCCCGGACAATGTGCAGGAACTGAAGAACATAATCGCATTCGCCGTGATAAATACGGAGGGGGATACCCTGACGCTGAACTCCCTGTCTCCTTACATAAGGGAGAGGCTCGTGCCGGGCGAAGTGTCGGGAGACTTCGTTCCGATGAAGCTCCATGACAAAGTGGCCGACCACGTCATGAAGACGATGGAGTATTGCGGCGGGGTCCGGAAAGACGCAGCCAGACTGCTGGACATCGAACCTGACAGGCTTGAGGAACTGCTGGAGGAAACCGGGCAGTAAAAGGCTACCCCAGAGACCCGATCATGTCTCTGTAGTATACCATCGGACTCCTATCGTACAGTCTCTGGTATACTCCAAGAGCCCCCCGCCTCTCCTCCGGTCTGCCGGTGATATCGAATATGATCAGTCGTGCGATAGCCTCTCCCTCGGTATCGGGGAAACTGTCGATTATCTTCTCCGCCAGTGCAAGTACTTTCTCATCGCTGCAGGTATTCTTTTCCGCTATCATCCGTATGACGGGCCTGTACCAGACGTTCTCCAGCAGCACCTGATCATCGGGGACAGCCAGCATCATATCCAGCACCCTGCGCACCTCATCCGGCATGCCGAGCCTGTCATACGCTCTGGCCAGGTAGTACATGAACTCGAGCGCACTTCCAAGATCACCCGCCTGTGTGGATGAGCCGATGGCTTCCCTCAGCGGCGTGACCGCGGCTTCCGCTTCGCCTCTCAGGAAGGTCGTCAGTCCCAGCTTCCCCCTGGCGGATCCCAGGGCCCTGGTGTCTCCCAGAGCCGCCGCCGTCCTCACCGCTTCCTCCAGGAAAGCGACAGAACCGCTGTAATCGCCAAGGTAGAACTTGATCTCCCCGATGTTCTGACTCAGCAGCCGTATACCCTTCCTGTCGTTCATGCTTCCGGCCAGGGCCAGGGCTTCCTCGAAGATCTCCAGGGCCCTGCCGTACTCGCCCCTTGCTGTGGAAATCGCGGCCAGATTGTTCAGAAGCACGCGGACGACATGCCTGTTGCCGACTTTCTCCGCGTTCTCTATGGCCTTCTTGTAGTACTTCTCCGCCTCATCCACTCTTCCCTGAAGGTACATGATGTTCCCGAAGTTCAGAGCGGCCAGATTACGTCTGGATCTCAGCCTCTCACCGGTCCTCATGCTCTTCCTGTAGCATTCTGCGGCTCTATCGAGGTCGTTGATCTTCTGGTAGACCAGGCCTAGATTGTTGTATGTGAACATCATAGCTTCAAGGTATCCGCTGTCCTCCGGAAGGTCCTTGAAATAACCCAGAGCCCTGCTGAAGATGGCCTTGGCTTCCTCGATCATGTTCCGGTCTATGTAAACCGTTCCTGTGTTGTTGTATACTTTCGCCAGGGATAGAGTGTCTCCCCGGTCCTCGTAGTGGATCTCGGCCATCTTGAAGCAATCAAGGGCCCTGTCGTTGTCGCCCATCCTGTGGTAAATGAAGCCCTTCCTGTTCAGGGCGTAGGCATGCGTATCCAATAGACCGGCCTGGAGTGCATGAGCCAGCACCTCATCGAAGATGGAGATCGCCACTTCCCATTCGCCGAGGAGCTCGTGGACTTCCCCGAGCTTCAGCAGCACCTCCATGTCCCTGCTATCCTGGGGCACGTATTCGATGTACTTCCTGTACATCTCGATGGCTTCCCTGTTTCGGTAGTTCCCGTAGGCATAATCCGCCGCTTTGAGAGTGTACTTCAGCATTCTTTGGAGCTGACCGCTTTTCTCGAAATGGTGGGAGAGGTCGGAGTACATCCTTGCGTCATCGGAGTAAAGTTCCTCGATGATATCTCCGGCCATGAGGTGAAGTCTGGCCAGCTGGCTCTCCATCTGCATGTCGTAAACGGAATCCCTTATGAGGGCGTGCCTGAAAATGTACTGCAGCTCGGAGAGCCTGTTCCATATCCGGGCGTCGGTACCTGTCTCGAGGTGCTTTGCCACTTTCGCACCCTTCAGCATCCCCGAGAGAACCCTGATGTTGAATCTTCGCCCCAGCACCGAGGCATGCTTCACTGTCTGGCGAATATCCTCCTCCAGTGCGTCTACCCTGGAGATGATCACCTCTACGATGCTCCCCGGCAGACGGACATCCGGGGAAGTAAGCTCCGCGGCCTCCCCCGAGCACTCCAGCATGTGGTTGTCCAGAAGGTACATGATCATCTGCTCGATATAGAAAGGGTTCCCTTCTGCTTTCTCCTCGATGGCGCCGCGGAGTTCCTTCGAAGGCGGGCAGGGCAGGGCACTTTCGATCAAATCCAGCTGTTCCGGTTCCCTCAGTGCCGTCAGATCGATGTTGCAGGTTTCCGTGCCGTCCGGGACAAGCCGGGAAGGAGCATTACCCGGGCATGGTCTGGTAAGGATGCAGACGAAAGGCCCGTCAATGTCCAGCTGCGCCAGGAGGTCACCCAGCACCGAAAGTGTGTCAGCATCCACCCACTGGAAATCATCTATGACCATGAAGAGTCGCTTGTCACCGGTCAGGAGCCTGAGCAGGTGCATGAATGCAAGTATTGTGTTGTCGAACCTGGACCGGGCGTCAAGCTGCGAATAATCTTCACACTCGTCAATCCCCAGGAACCCCTTGATAACGTACTTAAGCCTCTTCAGCTCGTCCGTGTGGTAGGAGAGGCTTCCACCGGAGAGGCTACCCACTTCTGTGATGGCCCTGAAGTTCCTCTCGAACGCGGTCTCCGACCCTGTTCGGTCCTCCAGACCGGACGTTCCCAGCACTTCCTCGAAGAAAGTCTCGATCGGATTGAGGCTCTTTGAGAGTATTTCATCGCACTTGAGATAGACAAGGCGGGTATCGGGGATCAGGGACCGGGCCTGATGGATGAACCTTGTTTTGCCTATACCCGCTTCACCTGACACGAGCAGAGCAGCAGTCCGCCCTCCCTGAAGCGTGCGTTCCGCCAGCTCCAGAACCATCCGCAACTCACGGTTCCGGCCGACGAACCTGTTCTCGAAAAGGAACTCGGAGGTACCGGCCCTTCGTCCTCTGACTCGGTAACAGGACACTGCATTCATCGAGCCCCTCAGCGGAATGTCCCAGAGGGTCTCAAGCTGAATATCCTCCTTCAACGCCCTTCCCATCTCCAGGGATATCCGGACCTCACCGGGAGGGCAGCTCTCCATCAGTCGCGCGGCAGTGTTCACCTTGTCCCCTATGACAGTGTAATGGCCCCTGAATCCAGGGGAACCTATGAAACCCGCGAAAACCCGCCCGTAGGTTATCCCGCTCCTTACCTTCAGTCCGAATCTGTCCCTGAGTTCCATTGCGAAACCGATGCTCCTGGTGACGCTTCTAGCGGATGTAAGGGGCGCTCCGAACAGAGTGAGGATGAGGTTGCCCTTATCCCCGCAGTCCAGGAGGTTGAAGTAGCCGCCGTACTCCCTGCTGGTCCTCATGACTGTGTCCACCAGTTCGTTCATGTCATCCATTTCACCGAATCCCGTGAACACCGATGCCACATCCCTGAACTCCGGTGAGCCAACCTTTGCGATGTAGTCCGGATGTACGAACACCTCTTCTGTTCCCGTACAATTTTCCACAGACGGTATACCGAACGGGGAAGTCGTTCCGGAATCGGTGCCCGGGACGTCATAGGAAATGTCTGCTTCGGATAATGCTGCTCCGATGCCCGTGAGTATCTCGCCGGTGGATGCCTCCGATTCCGCAGCCGCCGCGTTCATGACGGTTTCTCCACTGAAGAGGAATGCGCAGGGGCCCGAGCCGAAAATGTTCCAGCATACGCGCCCGGCGTCCAGTCCAGACCTGATGCCCACTGCATGCCGATTGGATCCGGAGGAGACTCTGCCGGGGACAGAGGTCCTGATCTCCATGGCGGCCATGAGAGCGGCTCCGCCATCATCCCCGGGAAAGACCGCCGTGAAGGCGTCTCCTGCGAAATTAGCCACGAATCCTCCTCGGCGGTGGACGGACCTTATCATGAAGTCGAAAATTCCGTTCAGAATGTCCGAAAGCTGTTCAGCTCCCTTTTTCTGGAGGGTGAAGAGCGATTCGGTGAGACGCGTGAATCCGCTTATATCGGAGATCAGGACGGACCCCTGGAAATCACCTTCCCTGAGTCCCTTCTGGTACTGAGCCGCTATGAACGGCGGTACGAAATCCGCCCTGTTCTGATCTTTCAATACATGCTTTCAGGTTCTTGGCAGAATGCTGTCCCGCTGACAGAATCAATCATACTTCGGGTGGCTTTCAAAGGTCAAAGCCGGTCTCACGGTCAAGGCCCCTTCAGCAGGCTGCCCCGAGGTTCCTTCGCGGTTGGCTTGCCCTGGGATTTCTGATATTTTCCACGCATGTTGTCTGGAATAACAGCTGAAATGTTCAGAGAAAAGGGGATCTGTCTTCTTGATGTCTCTCCTCCTGACGGCCCTGGCGACAAGGCTGCCGCGCTGGTCTGGAGTCACGCACCATCGGATTCACCCTGGTGACGAGATGTTCATTCAGCGCAGTCCCGCCTGTTTGACAGGTTGCCCCGGATGACCGACCGGCACAGGCTGTCGGAGGAATGGTCGAGGCTCTCGGCGCCCTGGATAAGGGAGGCGCGTGAGGGCAGGAACGCCACCAGAGAGGGTCTTCTCGACCAGCCCATGCTGGAGGCCTGCGGGGATGTCACCGGGCTGAGGATCATCGACCTGGGCTGCGGCGAGGGCCGCTTCTGCAGACTGCTCCTCGGGAAGGGAGCGCTCCGTGTCCTGGGCGTTGATCTATGCACGCCCATGATTGACGCCGCTGAACAGCTGCGGACTAAAGGAGACGAATACCTCGCAGCCGATGTACAGGATCTTGGTTTCCTGGAGGACGGTTCTTTCGACCTTGCCGTGTCCTACCTGAACCAGTGCGACCTGCCGGATCACACGGCCAACAACAGGGAGGTTTTCCGGGTTCTCAGACCTGGAGGCAGGTTCGTGGTGGCCAACCTCCACCCTATGAGATCGGCGGTGGGGGGCTGGCACATGGACGAGGAGGGGGAGAAGAGTCATGTCATACTCGATCGTTACTTTCAAGAGGGAGAGAGACGTTGGCGCATGATGGGTGTAGACTTCACCAACTTCCACCGCACCCTGTCCGGATACGTGAACGGATTCCTCGACGCAGGTTTCGTATTGAGGGGACTCCATGAGCCTACGGTCTCCGAGGATGGACTGGCCGAGTACCCTGAACTAAGCGACGAAGTCAGGGTCCCGAACTTCATCATCTACATTCTGGAGAAGTCATCCATCTAGACAGGAAAATGTCCCATTCTGGTGCCGGGCCTGAAAATGGGACATTATTTCGTCTCCCTGATGGCGAGCTTGGCTTCCCTGTAAAGAAGCGCCTTCTGCTGCGATATTATCAGCTTCACATCCGCCCACACCATCCCCTGGGACTCTCCGAAGGCCTGAAGCAGGTTCTTCTCCTCGCCTGTGAGCCTTCCGTCCGATAGCACCATCCTGGACATCGCTGCCAGTATCTCCCTGGCCTCTCCCTGGGAGCCCGGTGCGGGCAGGGTGTTCTCACCGGACTTGACCGTCTCGATGATGTCGCTTAACTGCTCATCTGTCATATGGCGCCTGGCAGCGAAGGAGGAAAGGGTCTTCATCTCCTTGTCGTCAACCTCGCCGTCGGCGTACATGGCCTTGACCATTGCGGCTAGAATCAGTTCCGGTGGTACAAGGGCCGCATGCTCGATCCCGTCCACGGCCCTGGCAGTTATCCTGGATGCGGAGAACCTCTCAACGGATTCCAGCACCCAGTCCTGACTGCCGTCGTTCAGAGGCCTGCCGCAGTAGTCGCATGCCCCGGTGCTGCCACCCTGGTAGGGTGCCCCGCATCCGGGACAGTGTGACGACATGAAGCTCTGATCGGCGCCGGTCCTCACGCCATGCTTGCGCACCAGCGTGAATACCTGAGGTCTTATCATCTTGCTTCCGGTAACCCTTACCGTGCCCTCCCTGTTCCTGCGGGCGTTGATGCCGGACCATTTTACCAGTACGACTATGCGGTCCATACGGTTAGTGGTTCCCAGAACAATCTCCTGCACCTCCACCGCTCCGACGGCGGCATCCTTGAAGAAGAGCCAGTCCTCACCGGCCATGGTACTCATTACCTGTTTCTGGAAGCCCTCGAGGAACGATGGGAGCGTGACCTTGCGCGCCTCGGACACATCGCCCGTGAACCAGGACTTCATGAGCCGCCAGAATATCACGGAGGTCCTGTCCTCGATGTGCTGGAGATTGAAGCCGGGATCTATGGCAAGTATGTCGTCGAAACCCGGGATCAGTGATTTGTCCGATATCACGTTCCATTCGATCGACTGGGTTATCTCAGCCAGCACCCAGTCGTACTCACCGCTGGTGAGTACAGAATCGCAGTTCTCGCATCTTCCTGTGTCGCTGAGTTCGATGGGGGCCCCGCAGTTGGGACAGAATCCCTCGACGAGGCTTTTGCCCTCCAGTGTCTGGACACCGGGTTTGCGCAGGAAGCTCCAGTATTCGGTGAATGGAGCGGAGGAGTTCCTGCGGATCCTCTTCCCTGTCTTCAGATCGACATCTGAATCGTCGGCCTGGGCCGTTATCTCGACATGGATCGTGTCGAAATGACGGTCTGTATATACACCGACGATCCTGGAACTGCGTACTGAAATGTTCTCCATCTTGTTCCGGAAACCCTCGGCTTTCTGCATTTCCGTCTGCAGGCTGAAACGCTCGTCGATGCCGTCGGAGATGAACTGCCGTACCGTTGAAAGATCCTGGTTCGACCAGGCTTCCTGTACCGCTATAAAGGCTCTGTTGATATTCTGGATGAACTTGCCTGTGGTGAATCCGGGGTCCCGTTGCTTTATCACCTCAAGGGCTTCCTGCATCTCCTGCTGCTCCTGCTGCTTCCTGAGCTTGCCGGCCCTTGCGATGGTGTGGGTTTCGTAGCCTCCCTTGGCTTTCTTGCTGAATTTGATGAAAAGGATTATCACCACAATGAGAAGAGGCACACCGATTACGGGTTTCTCTATGGCCAGCCGGATAAGAAGGTAGAAGATATACCCGCTGCCTCCTCCTCCTCCTCCCCCACCGCCTCCACCGCCGCCGTAACTGCCCCCGCCGCCAGCCCTTCCGAGGGCGGTTGACGCGAGTATCAGCAGAATAATGGCAACGAAAAGGAGTAAAAGGCCCGTTCTTCTTCTATCTTTGTCAGACACGGCACCCTCCTTGGCAGTAGCTGGATTAGCATACTGTATAGTTTTATGTTTATCATGTCCATAGTGGTTATTAAGCTCCGGGGAATGTCATCACATTGTCCAGGTTTTTTCAGGACCTGCCATCATTGAAAGGAACCCTCATGCGAACCATCTGCATTTCAGTACTGACGCTGGCCATGGCTCTGCCGGTATTCCTGTCATCTTCGTGCGGCGGGGAATCCCCTCCGGAACAGGATGCCTCCGTGATCGAGGAAGCCCCATCAGATACCGCCGCGGTAATCGAGGAGGAAGTCCCGGTTCCGCCGGAGGATGTCCCCGGAACGGAGGCTCCGTCGGAGACGGCCGACGGACCTCAGGGATCATGGGATACCACGATGGGGGAAATGGTCTTCGTAGTGTCCGAATCAGGCGAGATCACCGGTGAGTATCCTCTGGGTACTGTCTCGGGAACCCTTGACGGGCATACTATGGAATACACCTATGCCGAAGGTTCTCTCACCGGAGACGGAACATTCGAATTCGATGAAAACTTCGGTTCCTTCAGCGGTGTTCAGGATATTGCCGGGACCGAACTGGTCTGGGAGGGGCGTAGGATCTGACGGGAATGAATGGCCGGACGGGTATCCCGGATTTCCTGAGGGAAAACGAGATAAAAAGCGATGCGGAGCCGCAGCCCCTTACCGACAGGGCCCTGACGGAAGCCTGGGAGGAACTCGAGCCTGATCTTCGAAGGTTTTCCGGATCCGGTATTGTGACCATAGTGGTCAACGACGCCACCCGTCCTCCGTCCCGTCCGATGCTCGAACCTCTTGAGAGCATGCTGGACTGCGCTGTCCGGATACTCTTCGCAACAGGGACCCACCGACCGGTGACTGAAGAGGAGAGGACAAGGCTCATTGGAAACTGCTTTCCGGATGCATCCTGGAAGAACAGCGACTGTGACCTGCCGGAAATGGTCTTCATCGGAAGGACTTCCAGGGGTACACCCGTAAGCCTTGACCCCTGGATTCTCGATGGAGGACCCGTCATTGCGTTGAATTCGGTGGAGCCGCACTACTTCGCCGGCTTCACCGGTGGAAGGAAGTCGTTCCTGCCCGGAGTAGCCTCCAGGGAGACAATAGTGAGGAACCACTACCAAGCCTGTCTGTCCGGCTCCGAGCCATGCAGGCTGGAGGGCAATCCCGTGCACGAGGACATGGTCGAGGCCCTGGCTATGCTGGAGGCAAGGGTGGAGATAATACAGGGGAACGGTGTGATGCACCGCGGAAGGCTGGTCGGTTTTTTTGCCGGGACCTGTACTGATTCCTTCGCCAGGGCTTCTGAGTCATCAGCCTCCCTGGCGCGCATACCGGTGCAGGAGAGATCGGAACTCGTTATCCTTCACCCGGGAGAGCCTCTGCACATAAATCTGTACCAGTCGGAGAAGGCCATCTACAACTGCAGCCATATCGTTGAGGACGGCGGGACACTTCTTCTCGTTACCCCCTGCCCTGAAGGTCTCGGGGCGGAGCATCTCCGGCAGGCTTTCATCTCGTCCATGAGTGAAGACTGGAAGATTCCCGACACTGAGAGTTACGCCCTCGGCGATCATGCGATCGTTCGCCTCAGGGAGATGAGGAAAAGACTTACCATAGCCCTTGCCAGCGATCTTCCGGATGACCTGGTAAGGGAGATGGGGATGGAGCCGGTGCATGATGTGCGGTCATGGGTAATTGCCCGTGACCACACCAGAGCCGTGTTCATCCCCTCCGCTGGATTCGTGGTCCCGTATCTGGAAGACTCCTGACATGTGGAACATAAGGACCAGGATCCTGACTCTATTCATGATGATAGTCCTTATATGGCTGTTCTTTTTCTATAGCTCCGACGTGGTCAGCAGACTAAGACAAGCCAGGACCAAGGCCAACGAGACAATCGCCTGGTTCTGGGCCGGATCACAGGTACCCCTCAGCAGCCTGGCCGACATAGGCATGACTTATATCTGCAGTGAATGCGGCACCACGTACCCGACATACAGTTTCAATCCGGACACTTCCATCACGGGGTACTGCCAGACCTGCGGAAAGGTCACAGAATGGTACTTCATCTCATTCGAGGGATTCAGGGATAGGGAGCAGCTTCTAATGACCATCAGAAAGCTGTTCAGGGACCTTGTTGAACGGCTGGACTATACGACGTTGCTTACCGATACTGAAATGAGACCCCAGGTAGTCAACGGAGCGGCGGTCACCGATTCCATCAGCGCCGACAGCCTCAGGGTCCTGCATGTCCTGGCAAGAAAGCTGGACCTGGAGAACGACCCCCTCCCCATAACCGATTCCAGCGGAGAGACAGTCGGCTACCTTCACTACGGATCGGATGAGCTTGAACAGGAGTTGCTTCTGGTACCGTACATCGAGATGGGTATCATTTCGGTGATGGTGCTGCTCTTCCTCCTTGTCATCAGGAGCGAGATAAGGAAGGAAAAGGAGATGTCCTGGATCGGATTCGCCAAGGAAACGGCCCATCAGCTGAGCACACCCCTCTCGTCCCTGATGGGCTGGATAGAGATATTGGGCGACAGAACGGAACCCTCTGCGGACGGGGAGCTCGAAGAGGCCCTTGAATGCATGGAGGATGATGTCGATAGACTGAAGCAGATAGCGAACCGCTACGGTCAGATGGGGAAGAAGCCCAGACTGGAAAAGGGGCTTGTTAATCCCGTCATCCTTGATACTGTACACTATTTCTCGGGCAGACCCGGCCTGCTCTCCGACGGGATAGTCCTTGAAACCGATTTCCGCTCCAAGTATCCCGTGAACCTCAATCCTGTCCTTTTCGGCTGGGTGATCGAGAACCTCCTTAAGAATTCCATTTCGGCGATAAAGGAGGATTCGGAGGGCACCATCAGGATCACCACCAGGGATATCCTTGAAGCCAACGGCAAGGTCGAGGTGGAGATAGCTGACAACGGGATTGGCATTCCATTTTCCCACCAGAAGAAAATCTTCAGGGCCGGATTCACCACAAGACGAGGCGGATGGGGTCTCGGTCTGACCCTGAGCAAGCGGATAATAGAGAGGCATCACAAGGGTAGTCTGCGGCTGAAGGCAAGTTCGCCGGGCAAGGGGACGACCTTTGTCATCCTGTTCTCGGCGGCGCGGGGGGATGGGGTATGATAAGCATCCTGTGGGTTGATGACGAGATACATCATCTGCGAAGCCACATCAGGTTCCTGGAGAAGCGCGATTACCGTGTCCTCACAGCACCCAACGGGAAAATGGCCCTTGAAGTCCTCAGGGACAACCAGGTGGACATTGTCCTTATGGACCAGATGATGGTGGGCATGGACGGTCTCGAGACCGTATCCTCCATTCGAAGGAACTACCACGCTCTGCCCATAGTGATGATCACCCAGAGCGAAGAAGAGGAGCTGATGGACATGGCCATCGGCAGCGAGGTCGATGATTTCCTGACCAAACCGGTGAATCCCAGCCAGATACTCCTTGTCATCAAGAAGCTGCTCATGGGTGATCGATTGAAGACGCAGAAGGCGGCAAGGGAGATGGTGGACCAGACAACCCGCCTGATGGAGATGAGAAGCCACGAAATGAACTTCAGGGACTGGATCGACTTCTACGGCTCCTGGGTGGAGAAGGACGTCGCATCCGAAGGCGCCATCACCGATGAGATGAAGACCCTGGACAGGTACAGGTTCGGAGAGATGGAGCTTGACTTCTCCCGCTTCGTGGAAAGAAGCTACCCCCTCTGGGTGTCCGGGGAGGATCCTGACACACCACTGATGTCCCATAATTTCCTGGAGAGGGTCGTGGTACCCCAGGGTGACAGCTCCCCCGAGCTGGTACTGATGGTAATCGACTGCATGAGGTATGACCAGTGGCTGACCATGGCACCTCAGCTCGAGAAGTGGTTCCACATCGAGACGGATTTCATGCTCTCGATACTGCCCTCCGCCACTCCCTACAGCAGGAACTCCATTTTCTCAGGCCTTCTGCCCAGGGACATATGGAGATTCTACAGGAAGATGTGGGATGAGAACTACGGTGATCCGGGCCTGAACAAGCATGAGCACTTCTACCTCACTGAGGCGCTGAGACGACTGGGCTTCGGCAGGAGCATCGAGCCTGACTATGTCAAAGTGAGTAACAGGAGAGAGGGTGAAATGCTCATACATTCCCTCTCAAGGCATCTTAAGAACGGATTCATGGCTCTGATAATCAACTATATAGATCATCTGACCCATGGGAGGTCGGAACTTGACCTCATAAGGGATCTTGCGCCTGATGTCTCCAGCTTCAGGAAACTCGCGGAGACATGGTTCAAGTCCTCCTTCCTCAGGGACCTGTTCCATACCCTGGCTGCACGGGGCTCCACGGTGATCATCACCAGCGACCACGGCTCGGTGTTCACTTCCAGGGAGACCAGGATAAGGGGCAGGGGGGTTTCCGGGAGCATCAGGTTCCGGTTCGGCACCTCGCTTTCCGCTGATCCAAAGACCGTGATATCAACCGGTGATCCCGCCCGATGGGGACTTCCGGACGACAGACCTTCAAAGAGCTACCTTTTCGCAAGATCCGATTATTTCATGATGTTCCCCAGCGTACCGAGGGATGAGATGTACAAGTTCAGGAACACTTTCCAGCACGGCGGGGTTTCGCTGGAAGAGATGATCGTGCCCAGTATAGTCATGAGACCAAAGAGCGTGAAATGATGGATCAGCGGGCCCTGGAGCGTCTGGCCGCCGGTGTGGCCCGGGCTATGGGCCCTGGAAGCCGTCTGTACCTTACCGGAGATCTCGGTACCGGCAAATCAGTGTTCGCAAGAGCGGTCCTGAGAGAACTGGGAGTGGAAGGGGCGATCCCAAGTCCGAGTTTCATAGTCGATGCGGTCTACGAATCCCGTGGTCTCGAGATACATCACATTGACCTTTACAGGCTCAAGGGAAGCGCGGAAGAGCTGGAGTTCTACGGAATAGACGATGTCCTGGATTCCCGGGCCGCGGTGATCGTCGAGTGGGCGGACAGGCTCAAAGGTCTCAGGCTTCGGGATGGAGTGAAGGTGCATCTGGATTTCACTCCCGATCCTGGCAAAAGGGTGGTGAGCATCGATGGCAGGATTATGGCTGGGGATTGAGACCACTTCACCGACCGGCGGAATAGCCCTGACAAGGAACGGAGAGGTGCTGGCCGAGGAGTTCTTTCCCGTGATGGCGACCCATTCCGAGAATCTCCTTCCCGGAATTGCACGCATGCTGGAGCGCGGGCGCACCAGTGGAGAGGATATTGCCGGAATAGCCGTCTCGGCCGGCCCCGGCTCGTATACGGGGGTTCGGATAGGCATCTCCACCGCACAGGGTCTTGCAAAGGGGTGGAACACGGGGGTCGTGGCTGTTGGAACATTGAGAGTCCTCGCGGTCTCGGTCGGGAGTCCACAGCCGGTGCTGGCCTGCATAAGGGCCAGAGAGGGTGAAGTATTCGCCGCGGTCTACAGCAGTGGCTCGCCTGAAGCGGCCGTGATCGTAGAACCGGCTGTCTATACTGCGGAAGCCCTCTTCCGCCGTGTATCCGAATTCGGCGGTGTTACGGCGGTAGGAAGCGGTCAGCGTGTAATATCACTCCCGCAGGGAGTATCAGGCACCGACGAGTCCATGGACCTGCCCAGGCCGTCCATCGCAGCCATCCTGGGATCGCTCCGGTTCGAGAAAGGCGGTTTCGACCCTTTCCCGGTGCCGCTATACCTTAGGGATTTCAACCAGAAAGCGAGTACATTTGTACCCTGAACTGCGTCTGGCATCCCGGACGGACATTCCCGCCATGCTGGAAATAGAGCAATTGTCCTTCTCCTGCCCCTGGGACTGGGAGACCTTGTCGAGCTGCATAGGCTCTCCCGCCTGCCGGACCTGGACCGCGAGGATGAAGGGCGTCGTCAGAGGTTATGTAAGCGCATGCCTGGAGACGGAGGGCCTCCATATAGTCAATCTCGCCGTCCACCCATCATACAGGAGGAAGGGACTGGCCTCGGCTCTGCTTGATACCGCCGAAGGCTGGGGGGAGCGTCTGGGTGCCGTCAGCGCACTGCTCGAGGTCAGGACAGGAGCTGTCGCCGCACGCGAGCTCTACGATCAGAGGGCCTACAGGGAGCTGGAGAGGCTGGAAGGCTATTACCCGGACGGGGAGGACGGACTGCTTCTTGTCAGGTCCCTTGTTCCTCGCGAAGATACAGCCGCCATGGCGTGGAGAATAATGGAAAGATGCGGGAAGGTTCCCGCAACAGGTGTGGTGCTGGGCTCGGGGCTCTCATGGCTGGCCGAGGAGTCCGGTATCAGGTGCAGTCTGGATTACGGTGATGTGATGGAAGAATCATCGTCCCAGGTTCCGGGCCATCCCGGAAGACTTGTATTCAGTGAATGTGGCAGATTCGTCTTCCTGCTGGGGAGGAGGCACCATTACCAGGGGTATTCCGATGACCAGATATCGGTCCTGCCCGGGATCCTGGGGGATCTCGGTGTCAGCCGCTGGATACTGACATCATCCTCCGGAGCGGTGGATCCCTCACTCAAGCCCGGGGATGCCGTACTTTTCAGGGATCATGTCAATTTCACTGGTTGTGTACCCTCCTCCGGTCCGTGGAGGATCCGGCCGTCGGTGTATTCCCGCCTGCTTGCGGCGGCAGCCAGGGATGCCGCCCTGGAAAGCGGCACGGTCGTTCGGGAAGGACTTTTCGCCTGTGTATCAGGACCCGCCTACGAGACCTCGGCGGAGATTGAGTTCCTGAATGGCAAAGGGTTCTCGACGGTTTCCATGTCAACTGTTCCCGAAGCGCTTCTCCTATCGTCAATGGGATTCGAGGTCTCCGCAGTGTCCCTCATCACCAACGAGGCGGCACCGGGGGCGGTCCTGACCCATGAGGAGGTCCTGGCCTCGCAGGGCAGGGTCCATGCGATGCAGGGGAAGTTCATGTCCGCTTTTCTAAGAAAGGCTGCATCATTTGGACTACAGTGAAGTAGAGGATTACATCTTCGCAAGAAGGCGAATGGGGATGAAGTTCGGTCTTGACAGAGTGAAGAAGCTCATGGCCGACGCAGACAACCCCCAGAGGTTTTTCAGGACCGTACATATCGTGGGCACCAACGGCAAAGGAAGCACCACCGCCTTCCTTGCTGTCATCCTGCAGGAAATGGGGCTCAGCGTGGGCAGGATGACCTCGCCACACCTTCTTCATTACAGGGAGAGGGCATCCGTGAACGGCAGATGGATACCGGAGGCTGCCGTCGTTGAGTACGTGGAACTCTTCAGGGAAAGCATAGAGGAGTGCAGGGCGACATTCTTCGAGATAACCACCGTGATGTCCGCCTGGTACTTCCGGAAAGCAGGGGTGGACGTGGTGGCGGCTGAAGCCGGTCTCGGAGGAAGACTGGATGCTACCAGGCTGCTGGAGGGGGAGTTGACGGTATTCACCGGTGTGGAGATAGAGCATCGCAGGATTCTGGGTTCCACCGAACAGGCAATTGCCGCTGAGAAGGTGGCCATCGCCAGGGAAGGCAGCACCCTTGTCGCCTATGATCAGAAGCCGGAGGTAGAGGAGGTAATAAGGGACGCGGTAAGGAAGAGACGACTCCAGAGGATCGTGCCCGAACCTTCCGGTTCAGCGCCGCTGACAGGTGAGCATCAGAAGATGAACGCCGGGCTGGCCATCAGGGCCGCCTTGCTTTTCACTGGATCGGATAAGTCGGTTGTGAATGCAGCCTTCAGAAGAGCGAGTGCATCGTTCAGATGGGCAGGCAGGATAGACCTTCGTCGCGGGGAGCCGGACATCCTGTTCGATGTAGCTCACAATCCCGGTTCCATGGCTAACCTGGTACGGCATCTGGAGAAAGGTTGGACGCTGCCTGTGCCCGCCGTGATCGGATTCCTGGAGGACAAGCTCTGGCGGGATATGATCCTGCAACTCAAGGGGGTTCTCGATCCCGTGATAACCACAACGCCTGTGAACGAGCGGTGTCTGCCTGCCGGGATACTGGCGCAGGAGTTCCGGAAAGCGGGGTTCGACGCAGTTCCCGAGGACGACATAGGACGGGCGCTGGAGCTGGGAAGGAAGAAGGCTCATGGCCTGCTTGTGGTCACGGGCTCCTTCTTTGTCACAGGGGATGCCATGCTGCATGGCTGGAGAAAGGGCTGGATAGAGATGCCGGAGGCCGGTGAGGAGCCGGAACAGCTCTTCCCCGCACCGGGTGGCGTTGACACCCCGGAGCGGACTGGTTTATAGGTATCATCCCTGACAAAGGTATTCCAATGCAATGGAGGTTTGAACCAATGGCGGACAAGAAGAAGGCTGTTATCCCCAGGGAAGAGGATGGCGACAGCTCCGGGGGCGCGGCTCCCTTCACATTAACGAACTACATTCTTTTCGCGGTGGGGCTTCTTGACATAGTGCTGGGCTGGTTCCTGCTCAGGGGAGGCCGCATAACCATAGCCCCGATCATGCTCATTCTCGGCTATTGCGTCATCATCCCCATGGCCATCATCCTGCGGAGGAAACAGCCGGATAATGGCTAGGATGTACGCCCCGGCCCCCTGCTTCGCCCTTTTCCTGCTGATCGCCTGCGGCGGGGGGGACGAACGCATTTCCAGGCCTGATCCTCTCCCTCTGACAGCTGCCGATACGGCATTCGTCCAGGTCAGCGGAGGTACGTTCATCACCCCGGACGGCGATACTGTAGATATCCCCGGTTTCCGCCTCGGCAGGTATGAGGTCACCAACAGGCTCTACTACAACATCGCCTGCCAGGCCGGGATAGAACTTCCCCCGGATCCGGAGTTCCCGGGAATGGACGAGTACCTCTTCAGCTGTCCTGATCATCCTGTGGTCAATGTCAGCATGGTGGAGGCCGCCATGGTGGCCTCGCATCTCGGCGGCAGGCTCCCTACGAGGACGGAGTGGCAGTATGCGGCCTCACTTGGACTTGCAGGGGATATCAGGGGCCAGTACCCCTGGGGGAGGCTCAATCCCCCCGATGCGGAGTATCCGGCCAACTACCTTGCCGGCGACGAATGGGAGACCAGGGGAATGGACGGCTACCTCTGGACGGCTCCGGTGGATTCGTTTCCGCTGACCGACGCGGGTTTCGCATGTCAGGCGGGGAACGTGGCTGAATGGACACTGGCTCCGCTTGACTCGGTGGTCCACGTCTGCGGAGGAGCATGGCTCTCCCCTGCTGAGGGTATAACCGTCGATGCCTCGAGACTGCTCGCATCCGGGGACAGAGCCCGCCATATAGGCTTCCGCATTCTCATGCCGATTGACTGAACACTTTCCTCTGACAGCCTGCCACTGCGCCGGAGGACCTTGCCTGATCTCCATACCGTGAGGGAGGGTCAATGAAGACTTGCTTCACCTTTGTAACGTTAATCCTGCTGCCCCTGCTGCCTGCCGGTACGGCGCGCTGCGGGACCCTGTACACCCATCACGGTCCTGTAGCTGTTCCGCCGGGAGGCTACGCCTTTAGTGTCTGCTCGGAGGGGGGAGTAGCGGGGGACTTCAAGGTAGTGCCTGCTCTTGCTCCAGGCCCCTGGCCGTTTCTGAGGGCTGTTCTTCCTCCGGCTGCGGATTCGGCAGTAAATATCTGCGGGGAATGGCTCAGGAATGACCTTAGCGTGAGATTTTCAGACCTGCTGTACAGGGACCTGCATCTTGACAGTCCCGCTGTGCCCGGCTTCGCAGATATTAACGGCGACGGCGAGGATGATCTGGTGGTCCTGACCCCTGACGGCTCGCTGCAGGGAATTTTCACTTTCCCCGGCCTGGAGGAGGTCGATCCTGGAAGCTGGACGGGTGAATTCGAAGCATTCCGGGACGTGACCGGGGACGGTCTCCCGGATTCCGCTTCGATCACTGACGATGGGGTTCTGATCATCCACTCCGAAGACCGACCGGTGGTGAGTTCCACCGGATTCGCCGTTCCGGCCGTTGCGGGGGTCGCACTGTTCGACATGGAGGGTGACGGTCTTGCTGACCTCGTCCTGGGTACGGGGTCGGGCGGCGTGATGGTCTACAGGAATTCCGGCACCTTCAGTATGCCCTGTTTCGTTCCTTTCAGGTCCTGCACCCGCCGCGCATTCCCAATGAATCCCGGTGCGTTCAGTTCCCCCGCGGTCTTCCGGGGCGATGATTCGACTCTGGTCCTGGCGGTGGGGACGCTGATGAACGGTCTTCATCTCTACAGAGCAACACTCTCCGGGGGACTTTCCCGGATTGACTGGTCAGACGCACACGGAGTAGCAGGCGCTGAAGGCTTTCAGAACATATCGCCCACCGTGTTGGAACTTGTCGATGGGCCGATACTGGTATGCGGATCAAGGGAGGGAGTCCTGTACGGGTACGTCCCCGGCAGCGATTCCCTGGTGCCGCTTCAGCTGCCCCCCGTACCGGGAAGTTACCCTGATCTGGCAGTCACCATGGTGGATGACGACGAATTCCCGGACCTGGTGGCCGGGACGATGGAGGGTCAGGTCTACCGCCTCGAAGGATGGGAGGGCTGGTTCCGCGGCGGATGGACGGAACTCGAGGGATTTCCTCAGTTACCCTCCGGCGCTCCCTCGCCCTGGGGTGAAGGTCTGGTGTTCGGTACCGATGGAGGGGGATTGCTTTTCTATACCCGGAACGGCAGCGGGTCCTGGGTGGATTCCACTGAAGCTTCCCCGTTCAGGGACATAGATGTGGGGGATTTCTCGGTACCGGAATTCTTCGACTTCGACGGGGACGGAGTTCCGGAGCTGATCGCAGGCAGTTCAAGGGGCGATCTCACGCTGTTCGAGCTCTGTCCCGACGCTTCCGGCGCAGGGCCTCTCTACCTGGAGAGGTATTCCTGGGAGTTCCAGCCCGGCGGCGCTGTGCCGGATATCGATGCCTATTACTCGAGGTACTTCCAGCCGTACACAGTTCTTCGTGTGCCTACCGGGAGCGACATGGTGGAAGCATTTGCGGAGGAGATCCTGAGGGCCCCGCAGGAGAATCGCGATGAGATTGCCTACTGCGTGGCCCATACGCCCACGGAAGTCCTCGTCTCCATGTACGCGAACGGCGACACGGACCTTCTCGGGCTGAACGCGAGATCCATGTATCAGATGGCGGACAAGCTGGAGTACGTCACTATCGAGGATTCAGGCGGCACCAGCTGGTGCCGGTTGAGGACACTTGACGGCTGGTTCGACGTGGACCCCGAGGATTACTACCGTTTCGTCGTCCATCCAAGGATTCTCTTCGAAGTGCCGGCAAGGGTCGACGCGGATTACTGGAGCGCTCCCAGGGACACCGCCGTTCTCTCTCTGGAAGAATGGCTGAACCATGAGCCGGACGACCTGTACGGCTCCTCCGATGACCATGTGTTCTGGAGGGTCTTCCTCCCGGTTGACAGCACGATCGGCGGTCCGCTTCTGGAGAGCATGATGCAGGCGTCCAGCTACGAAGAGGCGGTGGTAAGGATCTGTAACTTCCAGTCCCATTCCCAGCCGGAAGGGATGATGAGTTTCGGGTACTCCACCAACGATCTCCAGCCCATGGTCATTTACAGAAAGGCCTACGGCTCCTGCGGCGAGCAGTCGATACTCCAGACCGCTCTTTGCAGGACCTTCCTTATCCCGGCCTATGTCGTTGGTTGCCGGGGAGAGGACCACCAGTGGGCGCAGTACCTGCATCCGGCCAGCGGAAGGTGGGGCCACTGGGACATCAATTACGGTCTGGCGGGCATCGGGGACATCTGGGTATCCGGTGAGGGGATCGACCATCGAGGCAAGACCATCTCCACAATAACCGCCTTCGGACCGGACAACTCCGTCTGGCCCGTGACCACCGTTACAATCGCATCCCCCGGCTCGGGCTACATGCCCGGGGATTCGGGGTACACCCGTACCGCCAGGGTGGAGGTGACGGTTCTCGATCCCTCCGGCATGCCCGTGGAAGGGGCGATGGTTCTGGCGAGGTCCCACTGGGAGAACGCCAATTCAGTATCGCAGTTCGAATACACCGATATTACCGGGACCTGCGAGTTCATGCTGGGATGGGAGCCCGGAGGCGGATACACAATGGATGTGGTATCACCCTTCGGATCGACGGGAAGCCGGAACATCTCCTTCCGGGAGGATACGGACTACCGTATCCGCTATACCGTCCCGTGCCTTATCCCCCGGCCCCAGTCCATTGAGATCGGACAGGCGGCTTATTCGGTTGATTCTGCGGTCACGGAGCGAATCTATCCGGTGAGCTACTTCTCCGGATCCCTCTATTCCATTGATGATGGGAGTGAGGACTTCACCTCTACCCGGGGTTTCGCCGGCCGGAGACCGGTTCCGGGCTCAGGCCTGGTTCTCTACATGGACCGTGAGAACTTCGGGAGATACCGCAGAGGTCTCCATTGCAGGGCCCTTGGGCATCAGTTCGATCCCGCGCCCGGGGACACATGCTACGCGGTGCTTGACAACCGGAACAGCATGTTCACCTGGCGGGACTTCAACATTGACCGGCTGATGCCGCCTGCTGTTTCAGAACAGTCTTCTCCCAGGGACAGAGAATGGTTCGAAGGTCCCTTCGACTCCAGACTGCCCCTGTCGCCCTTCTGCCCTTCCGCTCCCGAGATCGGGGATGATACCGCCGGGACCGGATGGATAGTGACGATGCATGATCTGCAGATGAGGCAGGACGACCCCGGTGATCCTCTGTCATCGGGACAGGTCATCGGACCCTTCAGGATCCCTCCAGGTTCGCGCAGCCTTAGCATCGAGACAGAGGGAGATGCCCCCGGAATGGACGTTGACCTCTACCTGTTCAGGGATTCAGACGGTGACCTGACGGTGGACGGCATGGATGAAATGATCCTGTCCTCCACTACCCCGTCTTCCAGCGAGAGAATAGTCATGACCGGTGCGGACACCTCCGCCGTCTACTGGATTTACATACAGGGCTGGCAGGTTCCCGAGGATTCGGGAAGGGTGGACCTGGGGCTGTCCTTCAGCCCCGAGATGGTCCGGATACACTCACTACATCCCACAGGACCTGTCAGGGACCTTCCCGATCTCTTCTCTTTCCGACTGACGGCGGATTCCCTGAACACCGGTGACGTGCTGCTGGCAGCCGGCGGTGACACGCTGGTTCCGCGGAGGTACGGGGACAGTTGGGAAGTAGAATCCTCAAGCTTGACCGGTGCCTTCATGACCGGAGAGGTGGAAGTCCTGACTGATGGGGTGGGAACCTATGGCTCCTTCAGCTGGAGTGTCATGCTGGACAGCGTGCCTCCTGAGGCTGTCTCCAGCGGGATATTGGTCCATCCTGAGATCATGGAGGCCGGGATAGAAGTCAGATGCTTTGATGCCCTCTCGGGGATGCGGAGCGTGAGGGTATCCACCGATTCCCTTCACGAATCGCAGTGCCGACTGGCCGATTCCGTCTGGAGCTGCACCATGGACCTTTCGCTCATGCAGGAGGGGGCGGTTGACGTGACGATTCTCCTTGAGGACTCGGCGGGCAACAGATCCCGGGAGCGTCTCACCGTCGAAGTGCCGGAGAGGCCCGGCGTACTCTTCCGTCACATCTACCCCGAGGGCGTCGTGTACGATCACAGGCCCGTCCTGCAGGTCTTCGCCGATTTCAGGGAAGAACCGCTCCA
>JAFGPK010000004.1 GCA_016936235.1 Candidatus Fermentibacteraceae bacterium
AACACTCAAACAGCATTACGAAAGGAGACGAAGAAAACCGGGAAAAATAACTGTCGCTGAAAGGGAAGTATGATTGTCGCTGGACAGACGTGCTTCGCTGGGACGGACGAAGCAACGGCAGCCCCGTACCCAGCGGAGTGTACCTACTCCAGTGCAGCATCGGCTCTGAAGTGAGTACAGGGAGTTTCGTGGTCCGAAGGGACTAGACTCCAGTCCTTGAGGGCAGAGAGTCCCTGCTGCTCTGGGAGTATACTGCTGAGCGATCCCCGTCTTCAGTTACCGGAGGCGGGGATCACTTTGTAAAAGTCCTGTGCAAAGCCGCTTCGTGAAAGAAGGCTTTGTACAGTATTGCTATACTACATGAACGCAACGACCAGCGTATAGGAGAAGCAATCGATCAGATGGTACTCGAA
Organism: Candidatus Fermentibacteraceae bacterium; assembly: GCA_016936235.1. GTDB lineage: Bacteria > Fermentibacterota > Fermentibacteria > Fermentibacterales > JCC-6 > Aegiribacteria. Next base: position 414 of record JAFGPK010000004.1, read on the forward strand.
CCCTGTATGCTATTGTCGTGCATGTACATGTAGTATACGCTTGTCTAGATCACGAAGAATTCATTCAATGTATCGAACCACACATATGTCTATACAACAACAATCTAGGGGACGATTGATTCTGAATTGTAATCGTGGCGGAGGGGGTGGGATTCGAACCCACGGACCCCACTAAGGGGGTCAACGGTTTTCGAGACCGTCCCGTTCGACCACTCCGGCACCCCTCCGCGGGACCGAAATATGCCGTGAAGATTGACGTTCGGCAAGTGTAAGACTGTTAGAAGGCATTTACATCGGGAACCAAACAGCACATTGATTCACTAACAATATGCAGGACTGGTATCAGGAAACTGGATTGATATATTTCTGGAAACATAGAAATCCTTAAGGAGAAAACAATTGAATAATCCACTCGCGATCTTTGCCATGCTCGCATTGACACTGCTCATGGCCTCATGCCTGCCGGAAGATCAGGTGCCAGGAATAGGCCCGGAGTTCAACTCAGTCCTCCTGGTAGACACCGGGGCAACATACGGTGAAATGCTGCCCGGAGAGCTTTCCGCCTTCACCCTCAGGTGGGAGTCCTCTGAAGGAGCGGAGTGGTACGATGTGAGGATATCTCCAAATCCCATTACCGATTCCAACTGGGATTACGCCCTTAGAATAGACTCCATCCCGGCTCAGGACACAACCGAGATGGTCGCTTTCGTGCAGGTGCAGCCCGAGGTCTTCGAGAACACCTGCATATCCTGCGGTCTCTGCGTTGATGCCTGCCCGCAGGATGCAATGAGCCTGGTCGGAGGCAAGGCCGTCATAGATCTGAGGTTATGCACCGCCTGCGGCGAGTGCGTGAACGTCTGTCCGGTGAACGCCATCACCGACAGCAGGTTCGGTCAGGCCTACTACTTCGGGATTCGGGCGATGGGATCGGGCGATACGAGGTCTGAACTTGTGACCACATCCAGCAGGTACAGGCTGAGGTACATGAACTATGAACCGTATTGCGGGGACTGTGCTTACGAATGCTTCATTTTGCTTGATTCCTGCGGACCGGGATGCCCGGTCGACGCCATCTGGTACACGCCTGACGGCAGTACGCCCGGCGTGGATTCAGGTCTTGTGCACATCGATTACGATCTCTGCATCGACTGCGGCCAGTGTTTCATACAGTGTCACCAGTACGGACTCTGGTCCATAATGAAGGAGGTGGTTGAGGAATGAAAGCGCTGATCACTGCGGTACTGCTGCTTTCAGCTGCGGCTGCATTCGGGTCGCTGACATTCTCTCAGGATGCCGGGGGAAGCATCATAGAATGGGAGCCCTTCGAGGGGAATTACGAGTCGCTGGTGCTCCGGGCATCGGATACTGAATATGATGTCGAGGAGCCTGAATGGGGAACTGTGGTGGCTACGGTAATGCCCGACGAGGAAGGTATCCTGCCGACATCCGTCCAGCTTCCCGCCGCGTTCATAGTGGACAGGAGCAAGTGCATTGCTGACAACATCTGCGTGAACCAGTGTCCCACAGGGGCCATCTCCATAGACACCGACGGCAAGGCCGTGATCGATGCGAATTCCTGCATAGCCTGCGGAATATGCGCGGCAGTATGCCCGGTGAACGCGATATTCGCGCCTAATTCCAGCCTGTACTACGGACTGTTCGGGGTAAACGAGGAGGGTATGGAGGAGTTCATTCAGGGGTCTCCGCAATGACCCGCAAGGCAGCGGTAGTAACCGCCATACTGCTCATCCTCGCTGCGGCAGCCCTTGCACAGACCGTCATATACAGGGTCGACCGCTCGGTATGCACAGGCTGCGGGGACTGCTACTCCGTCTGCCCTGTGGATGCGGTGGAGATAATCGACGGCAAGTCGCACATAGACCCGGAGAAGTGCATCGGGTGCGGGTTCTGTCAGGGGGTGTGCAGCTATGATGCGATACGCTAGGTACCTGGCGGCTCTGGCTGCCGGTATTCTACTTTTTCTGGCCTGTGAGGGTCCGTTGAACACCACCCAGCTGATGGTTAACACCGATGACTGCATCGGCTGCGGCGAATGCGTGGAAGTCTGTCCCTACAATGCCGTTGAGATCATCAACGGTGACGCCGTGATCGATCCTTCCCTGTGCCACTTCTGCTACAGGTGCGTGGAGCAGTGCCCGGAAGGAGCGATATACTGATGAAATACGGAATATCATTCCTTCTGCTGATTCCCATCGCGGCCATGGCCGTAACTCTTGACGGCTGGATGAACGTTACCACGGGCGGCGACAGCCTCTCTCCTCAACTCGGCAGCCTTGATGTCGGCGGATTTCTCCAGGGAAGCAATTGGGACGTTCTACTCCAGGAAAAGCATGTCAGCATGGACACTACCGGTGTGGTGGACAGGGTCCTGAACAGCTACAGCCGGACCGATCTTGACATCAGCATCCAGGCTGGTCCCGTCAGGATCAATCCCGATCTTGTATGGACCGTAGACATAGGTGACGATAAACCTGAGCTTGTCCTTCCCGTACAGGGTGGCATTGCCTGCAGGCAGGGCATCGTAAGACCCGGTCTTGAACTGGATGCTCAGGTGAACCCGAGCCTGCGGTTCTTCGCCCGGGGCCTTTACTGGAGCAGGGACATCATTCATGAAGACGGCAGCGATCTTGGCTGGACCGATACCCGTTTCGGCGGGGGAGCCACCTGGGACACTCCATGGAATGCATCCCTTACGATTGCGGGTCTTACCCACAATACCACCGCGGACTACATTGACTACGACAACACCTGGAACAGGTACGACGTCAGTGTGGCACTCCATCCCCGTACACTGCCGAGGAACATGTACTTCAGCGGCGATGTCACATACTCGGTGTACGACGGGAAGGATTTCCTGGACCGGGAAATAGCGGACAGGCTCACCTCAAGGGTGCGGCTGATGCAGATGGGCATACTCCCTTCCATCTCCGTGAACACCATTTTCGAGTCGGCGGTGGACTTCGACGGCGGAACGGTGAGGAGTGCCTGCACCGCCCTCGAATCAAGGCTGGTCTGGAGGTTCCTGAAGAACAGGGACGTTCCCTCTACAGTGGTGCTCTCAGGCAGGCTCACCCGGTCCTCCATCGGGACGGAGAGAGCCGGGATCTTCTCAAGGATAAACATATACAAGGGATTCTCCTTCCTTGCCGAGGCGGAGGCCAGGGTTACCCCGACCTCCGTGGCCGGTGCCGGCCCGGACAGGCAGAGGTACACATTCGGCCCGGGCCTGGAGTACCAGTTCGGGAACAAGGCCCGCATCTGGGGTATTGTAGAACAGGAAAGGACGAACCTGACCAGGAACGAGAACTGGTGGCGCATAAGGTCGGGTCTGGAGTTCTACCCCGGGTCGGTCAGTTTCTGACAGGGCTTCAGCAGCTGCCCGAAGACGCACGGACAGTGAGAGGACACAGTATTGTTTGAGGGATTCGGTACAGGGCTGACCCTGGGTCTGGCCACGGGGACGGCGTGCCTGGCATCCTGCGGCCCGATCTACGCTTCCTACCTGATGGCGGAGAAGCGAACGGGTCTTCAGCCGCTCTGGGTGATTCTGAAGCTGAATGCCGGCCGGTTCATTGCCTACGCGCTTTTTGGAGCCCTGGTGGGGTTCCTCGGCGGCAGCATTCCCGTATCGGTCAGGGTTCCACTTGCGCTCTCGGGCTACATCCTCTTCTCCCTCTACCTTCTCCTGTCCGTCGTCCGGGTGAGGAAGACCTGCACCGGGTGCAATACAGGGAAATTCCTCAAGCTGACCAGAAGCTCGTTCCTCCTTGGTATCCTGACGGGGCTCTCCATCTGTCCGGCTTTCCTCATCGCCCTGACAAGGGCTTTCGACTCCAGCGGTCCCCTGAACGGCATGATGATGTTCAGCGGATTCTTCCTGGGAACCACCGTATACATGCTTCCCTTCGCCCTGTTCGGTCTCCTTACCATGAAGGACTGGATAACCAGGGCTGCCAGGGTCATTGCCGTGATAGTGGCGGTGTACTTCATGGCCGTAGGAATACGGGGGCTGGTGACATGGGTCACAAGGCCTGAAGTAAGGGAATCCGGGGTCAATGCAGCAGTGGAACAGTCACATGTCTCCGAGGAGGAAGCGGCTTCGATATTCTCCATCGAGGATGCCGATACTCTTTACATACTGACTTTCACCGACGACGAGACGGACATGGGCCGGCAGCTGGCATTGGACATGAACGCGGATTTCCTTCCTCCGCTGAGGACCGTGGAGACCTCCACCACCGGCTGGCGGGAGTCAGCGCTCTCCATACCGGAGCTTTCCGCCGTCATCGTGCCACCCTGGATAGACCCGAGATACGGTGCAGATACTGAACCCTGGCAGGATTCGCTTGCCACCCTGGTAGGCGAGAGAAGGCTGCGGGCTTTTGCAGTGGAATACCAGCCCTACTGCGCCGACAGGTACATGGGCATACAGTCCTTCCTGGAGAGGTACAGCTTCAGATGCGACCCGGATTCCGGTTTCAGGTTCCTCATGCTGAACCCGCTTGCGTGCTCGCCGTCGGAGTGTTCAACCTGCGACATTCCCCATTAGATTACACCTGTTGTCCGGCGGGTCATTCATCGCTAAGGAGTGAAGATGTCTGAAAAGGCTTCCAGCGGATATTCAGGTCCGAAGATCAGGTCCGACTGCATGGTAACCTACGAGAGCACCGGAGAGAAGCTCACTGTGTCTGTCTCCGGAGAGGGTTCGCCGGGTCCTCTGGAGGAGGGGATAAGACATACCGCCGCCAGGATGGGACTCAAGGCCGGTGCGGTAACGGTTGAGGACTGCGGCGCAGCTCCATTCGTGGCCGCCGCAAGGTTCGAGGCATCCGTCAGAAAGGTTCTCGGGGACGGTTTTCCAAAGCCGCCTTCCTTCGGCGAAGTGAAAGCCTCGGACCGCGACAGGCCGAGGAGGTCCAGGCTCTACATCCCCGGGAACATGCCCAGGTTCATTGAGAAGTCACTTGACTCGCAGGCCGACGGCATAATCCTTGATCTGGAGGACAGTGTATCTCCGGATCGGAAATTCGAAGCCCGCATCATGGTGGCCCACGCCCTGGCCGGAATGGATTTCGGCGACATGGAGGTCATGGTCCGGATAAACCAGGGTCATACGGGCGAGGATGACCTCGAATGGATCGTGTCCCAGCCAGTTCAGCACATACTCATTCCCAAGGTCGAGATACCCGACCAGGTCACCGAGGTCAGGGACATCGTACATGAGCTGTCCAATCGGTGTGTCAGGGTCGGGGGTATATGGCTGATGCCGATAATCGAAAGCCCCCTGGGGGTGTTCAACGCCCTTGACATCGCCAGGTCGGCCCCCGCGGAGATGGCTGCCCTTACGCTGGGCCTGCAGGACCTATCCGCCGAGATGGGAGTTTCCCCTACCACAGAGGGAACCGAGAGCTTCACAGCCAGGAGCCTGATAGTCATGGCCGCGAGGGCCGGGGGGCTTCAGCCCATTGATACCGTGTTTGCCGACGTGAAGGACGAGGACGGCCTGAAGGAATCGGTGAGGCGCGCCCGGGCCCTTGGTTTCGTCGGCAAGGGGTGCATACATCCTGCACAGGTGCCCGTCATCAACCAGGGTTTCATGCCGGACAAGGATTCGGTGGACAAGGCCAGGAAGATAGTCATGGCGATGGAGAGGGCGGCGGCGGAGGGATTTGGCGCCATAGCCCTGGGTTCCAAGATGATAGATCCACCGGTGGCGAAGCAGGCACAGGTCCTGGTGGACAATGCCGTGAGGCTCGGGCTGATCTCAATAGAATGGCGCGATGAGGAGGAGAAATGATGCAGTGTCCCAAATGTCATGTTGACCTGAGGTCTTCTGAGCTGCTCGGAGTGAAGATAGACGCCTGCCCCTCCTGCGGGGGAAGCTTCTTTGACCGCAACGAGCTGAGGCAGGCCAGGAACCAGGCCGACAGCGACCTTGCCTGGATGGAATTCGATCTGTGGAAGGAGACGGACTCCTTCCATGTCACGAGGGAATCTATACAATGTCCCTCCTGCGGCGAGAAGATGGCCACCATAGGCTACGCTGATACGGGGGTGCAGATAGACTACTGCCGTGACTGCGGCGGTATCTGGCTGGACAGCGGCGAGCTTCCCAGGATAATCAGCTCCCTGGAGAAGGACATGGACAGCATGACAGCCTCCGAGTACCTGAAGGAGAGCATTCGCGAGATGGAGGAGCTGATAAGCGCCGACGAGAACTTCGGCGAGGAGTGGAAGCACTTCAAGACCGTCCTGAAGCTGCTCGAGTATAGAGTGCTGGCCGAGCACAGGACGCTGGCAAGGATCATAGAGAACTTCCGCAGCCCCTTCGGCTGATTCAGTTCCCTTCCCTGATCGCGCGAACGCTGAACATCAGCGGTAGAATATCCATGCCCTTCGGCAGCTTCCACTTCCCTTCTCCGCATTCCACCATTGATGGAAGCGCTTTCCATGGTATCCAGTTGTGCTCATGAAGGAACTCCACTCTCAGGTCACTTCCCATCAGGGCATTCATGATATCCCCCATGGACCACTGCCACTCCCAGGAAGGCGATCTCACCATGTAGCCGTCCCCGGCGTAGTCGGGGTAGTCTCCCGGCCACTTGATGGGCTCGTCATGATGGAAATAGTCATACCTTGTCTGAAGTCCCTCCGCCTCGTCATCGAAGACGCACAGGAACGGGTGGACCTCCATCATATAGAACAGGCCTCCCGGTTTCAGGAACCTCCGGATTATCCCGGCCCACTCGTTCAGGTCGGAGAGCCAGCAGAGGACTCCCACCGACGTGTAGACTATGTCGAAGGTTTCGCTGAGTTTTGACGGTAGATCGTATACGCTGGATTCAACGAACCGGGTATCCAGGCCGCACTTCTCGGCGAGGCCGCGGGCTACGCGGAGCGAGACGGGGGAGATGTCCGCTCCGGTGACCCTGGCGCCCAGACGTGCCCAGGACAGGGTGTCCGTACCTATGTGGCACTGCAGGTGAAGCAGGCTTCTTCCCGCGACATCCCCCATTTCCCGGAGCTGGATTTCGTCGATCAGGTGGCCGCCCGACAGGAGCCGGTCATAGTCGTAGGAGCTGGAGTGGGCCTGTGCCAACTCGTCCCAGTGGGCCCTGTTGCCCTGTTCCGCCTCGGGGAACCTCTTCATGCTGCCTCCCCGGCCTACAGGCCTTCCCCCCTGCCCCTGGAGCTGGCGAGAAGATCGCTGACGATGGGCAGCAGTATTATCAGCAGCCATCCGAACAGGAACTCCTGCGATCGGACGCCGAAACTACCGTAAGGCACTGCCCTGTCCTGTATCTCGCTGAATATCATCCAGAGTATGCCCATGGGTATGATCCAGCGGATGCAGACGTTCCACCATATTCCGATGCTGAAGCTGGAGTTACGGTTGATGTACTGCCTCTGCTCCTCTGCACCGGTGCCCCAGCCGATTATCAGGACCTCTCCCAGAACAACAAGGGTAAGACCGAAACTGTTCATGAAGTGGTCGGCTATGTCGAGGATGTGGATGCCCATACCTGTCAGCATGGGAATGCCCAGCAGGAATGCCAGACCACCAACGATGAGGTTGGCCTTTCTGTGGGAGGTTTTCCACTTATCCTTCACTGCTGCCGTGACAGCCTCCAGCAGGCTGAATGCCGAATCTACCGCAAGGGTCAGGAGCATCAGGAAGAACAGCACTCCGAATATCCTGGCTCCCGGAAGCTGGGTGATGATGTGCGGGTAGGCGACAAAGGCAAGACCTGGTCCCGAGGACACCACCTGTGAGACGGGAACGCCAAGGCTGTCGGCGTGATGTCCCAGAGCTGAGAAAACGGCCATTCCACCGAAGAAAGCCGTAATTGTATCAGCCAGACCTATTATGATGGCGTTGGCTGCTATGTTGGTCTTCTTGGGAAGGAAGCTGCCGTAGGCTATCATTATTGCGAAGCCGACGCTCAGGCTGAAGAAGACCTGGGATATTGCCGCGAGCCAGAGCTTGCCGCTCATAAGGTTGGACCAGACGGGCGTAAGGTAGAACTCGAGCCCTTTTCCGGACCCCGGGAGCGCCAGACCCCTTATCACGAAGACAAGGAGCAGTACCCATGGAATGATCACCGTGAAATAGACCACCTTGCTCACGGTCTTGGTGCCCTTCCACACCGAGGCCACTATCCATATCCACGCGAGGGAGAACCCGATGAAAAGGGGCCATTTGAAATCTCCAATGTCCCACGGACTGGAGGTGACTCCAAGGAAATCGTTGAAGAAGAAATCCCCGGGGGAACCCATGAACGCGTTGGCGTCACCCACGGTATTGAAACCGTACAGGTAGCCCCCGAAGGCTACCAGGATGGTGCCGTAGCCGTCGGAGCCCTGCGGCGGGTCCGCGCAGATAACGCAGTTCTGGGCGGTGACCGGGGAGACGAAGCTCCTTCCGATCAAGGAATCCGGGATTGCCGTCAGCACATCCATATCCGCAAGGTCGGTCTCGGCGATTGCGTACTGAGCGTCGGCATATACGCCTTCTTCCTGCTCCCAGCCCAGGGTGGCGGCCTCGTAGGTGTAGTTCACGCTCCAGGCCATGATGATGGCGTAATAGGTAACGATGATGAAACCGACCCCCGCTGCGAACCAGCCGAACCACTCGAGGCGGGGTGTGATCTTCTTGAATGATCCGGGTGCCGCCTGCTGGAACTTGTGCCCAATGCTGAACTCAAGCATGAGAAGAGGTATGCCGGCGAGGAAGAGGCAGATGAAGTAAGCCACGAGAAAAGCGCCGCCGCCGTTCTCATAGGTCACGTAAGGGAAACGCCAGATGTTTCCCAGACCGATGGCGGACCCTATGGCGGCCAGTACGAAAGCCGTCCTGCTGTCCCAGGTCTCTCTTATGGAAGCCAAGGTTCTCCCCCTTTTCTGAGTTTCAGGATCAACAGACTCACAGGATGCTAATTAACTGTTAAGGGAGGTGGGGTCCGGTCAAGGGTACCGAGGGTATACCGCAGGTTTGCTTCTAGTGCCCCGGAGGGAACTCAAGGTCCTCGGTCTCCTTGTCGTCGCAGGACTTCGGCAGGCTCCTGTGTGTTATTCGTTTCCACAGGCCCACCCTTCCCAGGAAGCTGAGGATGGCCCCGTAGAAGCAAAGGTATTTACAGAAAAAGCGGGGGAAGAAGATCAGGACAGCTATGGTCGCGACGCCGATGGTAAAGGAGCCCACCATGAAGAAGGAGAAGATGGTATGGAACGGGTCGATCCTGCAGAAGAACGCCTCGGGAGCAAGAGCGGGGAAATACCCGCTGCTGGCCAGTACGATCAAGCCGAAGAACAGGAGGGCGAAGAGGTACCGTAACCCCGACATCACCAGATGGACCTTATGGGGGAATTTCGGCGGCCGGGGGACATGAAGCTTGCCAAGGAGATCCTGCAGTGCTCCGAATGGACAGACCCAGCCGCAGTATACACGATCGAAGAATGCGCTCCAGATCATCGGCAGTATGAGCACGGCTATCCCCAGTATTCCGAGGAAAATGAGACCCACCGGCAGCAGTGCGTACTGGGCTACGCCAAGAGGGCAGTAGCATCCCTGCACCAGGAAACCGAGCACAATGATTGACAGTATCTGAACGGTGATATGCGCTATCTTCCTCTTTTTCCTCTGAGCCCTGCCCAGGCCGCAGAGGTGACGCTTCAGGATGGTGGATGCCAGCAGGAGCGCGGCCGTCGCAACGAGCACGGTCATCGTGCGGTTCATTCCACCGCCGGAAGGATTGGCGCAGCCGCTCCATCCCATGTAATGTTCGCAGAGTCTGTTATCGGGAGTGGGGCATGCCGCTTCCGGGGGAAGGCCCAGGGGACAGCCGCCGGCCACAGGGACCAGGCTGTATACGTTGCCGGTGACACTGAACCTCAGCGTCGAAGTGGTATCGTCGGGCACTCCGGGATTATCGCAGAAAAGGTCAGAATTGGAGTCCGTATAGAGAACGCAGGATGGACTGCTCTCGGGGCATGCCTCATCAGGCGTGAAACCCAGCGGGCAGGTGGATACGGGGCCGGTGACCTCCTCGATGGTGATAGTGTCTACGTATACCGAATCATTGGATATCTCGATCTGGACTTCCTCGGTTATTGTGGAGGAGTCGGTGAGCTTCTCGTGAAGCTCCCAGATGATGCAGGAATAGCCGGCGATGCTTTCGTTCCTGGGGTTCAGGCAGTAGAGATTGCCCTGATCGTTTGAGAGGACAACGACCCTGTCGCCTATTGATGCGGGTTCCGGACCATCACCGGGCTCTTCCTGAACCGTCTCGGACAGGACTCCGTCCGTAACAGACCGATCTTCTTCAGAAGTGATGTAGAACGCAGCTTCATCCTCCGATACAGTATCGGGCTCTATATCCTCTACCGGTATGTCAGGCACGGTGTCGGGAGGAGACTCCTCCTCGTATATCAGAGTATCCGGTTCGGCTGATACCGTATCCTCCGATACCTCCTCGGTGC
>JAFGPK010000043.1 GCA_016936235.1 Candidatus Fermentibacteraceae bacterium
GGAAATCCACCGTCATTACAGCCGAAGGCGGGAAGGAAATGCGGGAGGATTGACATGAATGCTCAAAGGAGCGAGTATCCAATCATATAACATACGAGTTCAATATTACTGGAGGTTTTGAATGAGACTGTACGCTGCATCATTGACTGTCCTGGCTGTCATCGCCCTGCTCTGGGGCTGCGGCGACTCCGCTACCGAGATCACCGGCACTCTCCCCGTGGTCACCGGTATTACGGTTGATACCCTGGCAAGCAGGGGCGATACCATAGTCGTCACCTGGACAGCTCTCAGCGGAACCGATATCGATGGCTATTTTCTCTGGAGCAGGATAAATGTCGGAGACCCTTGGACCCTGCTTGAGGTCCTGGAGACGAACTACGCGGAGCACGTCGCAGACAGGTCCGCGTACTACACTGTAATGGCTTTCGACGGTGATGACACTTCCTCCGGCACCGGAATTCCGGATAATTCCAGAGCTGACAACCTCCCGGAAATCGAGCTGGCTTTCACCGGAAGGCCGGTGGGCTTCCGCGTCGACCTGGAGGGTGATTCCATGGTCACCGGGGATCCGGCTTCATTGACCTTCAGCCAGCAGTTCACCATCGCCCTGGATCCTTTCAGTGAAGAACTGTACGTCTATCCCGGCACCGCCCACCCGGAATCCTGGCCCGGCGGCGCTCGGACGATGGTGTCGCCCTCAGGAGGGTTTGTGGCACCTTCCCCCAGCGACAGCACTATGTGGAAGGACAGCCTGCTCTGCGGAGGAACCTTCTTCCTCTCACTTGAGAACGGTTATTACTGCAGGCTCAACAGCCAGGAGAGCACACAGGATACACTCCTTGTCGACGGACAGCTGCAGCCTATAATGAATGTAAGGGTGTTCAACCAGACTTGGTAGGCCGGGAGAGCCCTTCGCGCCAAGGCACTTCCGGCAGTCCTTTTTCAGGACTGAATGTTTTATCCGGGTCAGGGGGACCGGCGGGGCCAGCCCGAGGGCCAGGGAACCTGCTCCTCGGTGAATCCCGCTGAGAGCAGCTGGACCCTCAGCTCATCGAAATGCTCGAACCCACCGGCGGAAAGCCCGAGAGTCTCTATCATGGAGAAAGCCTCGGTGAAGTATTCCAGTGCTCCCGACCTGTCTCCGGAACGTACTCTGAGGAGGGCCAGGGACGCCAGTGTGATGGCCTCCACCCTTCGGTTGCCCGTCTCAACGTTTATCTCCAGGGCTTTTTCATAGCATTCACGAGCCTCTTCAAATCTGTCACGCTCGTAGTAGAGAACTCCCAGATTGACAAGTGTGATCCCTTCACTCCTTCTGTTGCCGATCTCCCTGTGCAGCCGAAGGGCCTGTCTGTAATGATCCAGAGCCTGATCCACCTCACCTATGTCTATGAGGGGATTCCCGAGATTGCCGAGCGCTATGCCCTCGCTTCTCCTGTCGCCTACTTCCCTTGTCAGGGCCAGGGCCCTCTGGTAGTACTCCACTGATTTTTCCAGGAGTCCCTGGTCGAAGTAGAAATTGCCGAGGTTGCCTAGAATGACGCCTTCCACCCTGGGATCGCCGGATTCCTGGTTCTTCTCGAGGGCATCGTGAAAGTACCTCCCGGCTCCTTCCAGGTCTCCCCTGATCCTGCTCAGTATGCCTAGGTTGCACAGCACCTTCCCCTGAAAACCTTCACGGCCCGTCTCCCTGGCGGATTCCAGGGCCGTACGGTAGCAGGCCTCGGCTTCGTCCATCCTGCCGGTCATCCTGTATATGCTTCCCAGGGAGGACTGGATCCTGGCCTTCCATTCAGGGACATCCCAGCTGTCGGCAAGCTCCTTCATCGAGACCAGCAGCTCCTCCTGTTCCCTTCGTCTGCCCAGGATGTCCAGTGTGCTCTGCCTGCCGAGCATCACTTCCAGAAGGCAGCTGACACTCCCCTTGTCCAGAGGCTTTTCGAGGATCCAGGTCTCCAGCTTGTCAGAGAGTTCCAGTGCTCTCTCGTGCTGATACGTCGCCACCGTTTGACCGAGGCTGACCATGCCCCACCGGATCGCCTTCTCCCTGTCACCGGCCATCTCCCAGTGGTGGGTCAGTAATTCGGCCGTCTCCCTGTCATCACCCTCGAGCCCTTCCTCGATGAGCCTGGCGGTCAAACGGTGCAGCACCTTCCTGTTGCTGGCAAGGATAGTGCTGTAGACGGTATCATGGATCAGAATGTGCCTGAATTCGTATGCCCGCTCCTTCAAGGCGCCTTTGTCAAGAAGGAACTGCCTCCGTTCAAGGCTGCTGAAGACGGCCGCCGTGTTCTCTCTTATACCGAGCTGGTCCAGCAGGCTGCTGTATAGACTGAGCCTGAACTCGAACCCCAGTACTGAGGATTTCTGAAGGCTTCCCCTCTGGTCTTCAGGCAGCCGGTCAAGTCTCGACTGCAGCAGGCCTGTAAGCGACGAGGGCACGTAGATATCATCGATGGACCTGGAAAAGCTCCATTCACCGTCCTTCAGCTGCAGTAGACCGGATTCCACCAGTTCCAGGACCAGTTCCTCAAGGAAGAAGGGATTGCCCTGAGACTGTCGGAGAAGGAAGCTTTCCGTTCTCTCCGAGACCCGGACCGTCTCTTCTTCGCAGATACCCGACAGCATCCTTGTTATTATCCCCCGGCAGTCCTCCTCTTCCATGGTGGAAACCGTCAGCTCCTCCAGCTGCGCGTAACCGGGCTTTATGTCGAACTTGACAGGCCTTCCGTCATCCCTCTCGAAACGGCTTATAAGTATGAACAGGATGGGTATGTCGGTGGCGCAGTTCCCTGTGACGAACTCCAGCACTCCACGGCAGGTCGAATCTATCCACTGGAGATCGTCAAGCACGACGATCAGCCTCCTGCCTGACGCGAGAGCCTTGAGCAGGTTCCTGAAGGCTATCCTCGTCTCAAGTGCTATTGCGCTGCTGTCAAGGTCCGAGAGCCTTCTGTCTCCTGACCGGATCGAAAGCAGTTCCGCGAGGAAGGGCAGGGAATCACTTAAATCATCGTCATCGGTGAATTCGATGATCCTGCGGCTCAGCTCCCGATACTCCAGCCTGCAGCTGGGATCGACCTTGAGGAGGCCCCGAAGGATGCCCACCCACAGATGGTACGCGGGTTGTGCGTATGAAAGGGTCTGACCCTGGAGGACCAGTGCTGAGGGATCGTCGTCGATGCTGTCCAGGATGAACTCGTGGACCAGGCGTGACTTGCCTATCCCGGCTTCGCCCTTCACCTCCACCACAATGTGCCTGGACCCTCCGAGACGGTTTCTCCCGGTATCGCGGGACATCTGCCTGTTCATAAGCTCTTTCAGTGCGCCAAGTTCTCGCTCCCTGCCTACGAAGCCGGCGAAATTGACCCTGGACAGCCTTTCCCATCTTGGTGTGCTGTAGGAAACCCTTTCCGTGGGTCTGAAGGCATGGACCGGCCTGCTTATCCCCTTGAGGTCGACGAAACCGATATCCTCCCAGTGAAACAGCTCCAGGCATTTCTCGCGGACCGTGTCAGGCAACAGGATCGTGTTCTCCAGCGCGGCCTCCTCCATCCTGGAAGCCAGGTTGACGGTCCTGCCTATTGCTGTCAGATGGCCGATGGCATCGGGGGCGACCGTGACAGGTCCGCTGTTGATCCCGATCCTGGCGGTGATAGGAACGCCGGTATCGGAGAGTATCTCGTTGGCGGTTCCGATGGCGCTGAGCATAAGGAGGGCGCAGGATACGGCTCTCTCACTGTCGTTCTCCCCGGATTTCCTGGCACCGAACAGCACCATTATCCGGTCGCCCTCAATCTTGTCCACATAACCGCCGTATTTCTCGGTTATGTCCACAAGAGCATCCATCACTCCCTTCGAGATATCGTGCACCGCTTCGTGGTCAAGCCTCTCGGAAAGCGCGGTGAAACCGCCCAGGTCAAGGAAGAGAACCGCGATATCCCTTCTCTCGCCCGGTCTCAGCTCGCTTCTGTCAGGTATTTCATGGTCATCAGGCAGGGTATGCTGCACGAGTCTCTTCTTGAGAAAGGACGAGAAATCCTGCGGCATACATCATCTCCCGAAGTATGATCTGGTGGTCGGACCCCGAAGCATCCGGCTCAATATAAGGAAAACGGGTCCTGAAGCAAAAGAGATGCGGGCTGTCAGCTTGATGACGCCATGGGCCGGACCATGTGGGCTTTCAGTCAATACCCGAGAGAGATAAATCCAGAGTTCATATACATATTGAATAAGATACTAAACTACTACTCAATAGGTTGACAATTCATCTTCATGTTGCACATAGTAGCTATGTTGATTAACATTAACCGAAAGGACAGTTATGAAAAAGGGGTTGCTTCTTTTTTCATCTCTTCTCATTCTGTCGGCCTGTGCTCTTGCACTGCCGTCCTACTCCGGTCTGCGCGGTCTCAACAGGACGGTTGACGCCAAGCCCATCGGCGCAGGCGAGTTCTCCGTAGCTCTCTTCTCGTTCCTCGGGTTGAGCGACGACACCAGGTCAGCCATGATCTCCGGTGAAGCGGTGGATGTCACCGATACCGAATACAACGGGACTTGGTTCATCACCACCGCCTTCGGTCTTGGTGACAAGTTCGAGATCGCGGGCAGACTGTCCTACGTTTGGAACTGCCTTTCCAGGGAATCCGTCGAGGGTCGTCAGAACCTCTCCGGAGGGGAGAACGACAACGATGACGGCTTCAGTGAAGCCGGCCTGTACCTGAAGTACGGCACCAATCCCGGCAGCGGGAATCTATGGGTGGGCCTCATGCCCTGGGCGAACTTCAGCATCTACGACGGCGGCAACAGCCCCTTCGTAATCAACGCCAACGAGTACGACGGCATCTGGCAGCCGGGACAGCCGATGTTCGAGATGCGTCGCCCCATGATAGGCACCGACCTCTCGGCCGGTATCGACCTGCTCCTTTCCTACGATCTGCATCCTGTGGTGTGGCACACCAACCTCGGGTACCACTACTTCAAGCAGAACTTCCAGTTCACAGACTACAGGTACGGCACCGGCGACACGGTCGCCGTTGACATGGATGTGGAAGACCCTGTCTTCCATCTGGCCATGGGCCTGGAATACCCCATGAAGGGCCTCACTCTCTTCGCGGAAGCGGAATGGCGCCACTTCATGAAGCGTGATTACGAAGCCGGGGACGAAGAGGACTACGATGACATGATCATCATCCAGCCCGGCCTCAGGTTCCCTGTTTACGGATGTTTCGCGGTGGATGTGGTGGGCGGATTCTCCATCGACAACTTCGATCCCGATTGGAGCGACCTGGGTCATCACGCCTACCAGGCCGGGATGGATCCCACGAACGGCTACCGGGCGAATTTCGCGCCATTCCCCGAGGGTTACTATCCCACCTGGGGCGTGGGGGTCAACCTGATGTACTCCAGCGACCTTGTGGAAGGTCCTGAGCACGCCGTCATGTCCGGAACCGTGACCGACTCCTACAGCAACGAGCCCATCGAAGCCGTCGTGGCCTTCCCCGGAGCTGCCGTAGGCTCGGCTACGAGCGACGCCGAGACAGGATTCTACTCCGCGGAAATACCCGAAGGCAGCGTGAACGTATCGGTAACATCACCCGGTTACGTTGACGGCACAGCGACCGTCCAGGCAGTGGCAGGCCAGGACTTCAGCAGGAACTTCGCCCTCGATCCCATCAAGAACGTCACGGGAACCATCACCGACATCGAGACCGGAATGGGTATTGCGGGCAAGGTAACCTTCGACGACGGCATGCCCGTCAGCGCCAACGCCAGCAGCAGCGGCGCCTACGGCATCTACGTCCCCGAGGGACAGTGGACCCTCACTGCCAGCGCCAACGGCTACCTGCCCGTCTCCGTGAACATCGAAGTGATGTACGGCGAGGCCAAGGTCGTGGACTTCCAGCTTGAATCAGTGGCTGTGGAGGAGGGTCAGGTGCTCTCCTTCGACAACATCTATTTCGACTTCAACAGCGCCACCATCAAGCGCGAGTCCTACGGAGTCCTTGACGAGGTCGTGGCGATTCTCTGCGCCAACCCCAACGCCCAGATCCAGATCGCCGGACATACCGACTCCGATGGCGACGAGAGCTACAACCAGACCCTCAGCGAAAACAGGGCGAAGGCCGTGTATGACTACCTTGTCAGCAACGGCGTCGCCTCCGGCAGACTCAGCACCGTCGGATACGGTGAAAGCCAGCCTGTGGTCCCCAACAACTCGTCCGCCAACAAGGCTCTCAACAGGAGGATCGAGTTCGTAGTCCTCTCCAACAGGTAACCGGTACGGATACTGAGGGGCGGTTCTCCGCCCCGGGGGGCGGGGAGACCCGCCCCTTTCTATTTCCCCGTACCCGAACCCTGAAGGAGGGCCCAGAACAGGGACCAGCAACCTGCTCCGAGAAGGGACAGCACGGCCCCATGATGGGGGAAAAGCACCAGGGGAATGAGAAGCCCGGCGGCAGCGGCGGAGCAGTACTCGGATAGACTGATAAGCCCGATTCTGCCGGTGCTCCTGCCGCCCAGCCGGACAGCGGCGGACGTAAAGGCGCATCCGCCGGCGGCTCCGCTGGCCAGGGTGCCGGCAAGAAGGGACAGGGACAGCAGCCGGCCGCCTATCAGCCCTCCATCGTAGAAGTGAAGCATAGCCGCGCAGGCCAGCGCGGCTCCCCCTGAAAGGGATACACCGCTTCGGAGACCGTTGAGGATCCCGCGCTCCGCAGCCAGGGCGCCAAGGGCTGCGCCTATCATGAACAGACCGGTGACTGCCCCCACCAGCACCCATGAGTATCCAGTGGCGGCCTGCACCGCCACCAGCGCTATCACCTCCACGGAAAGCCCGGTAAAACCCGCGGAGGCAACACCCATTGCTGTAACGAACCTCCCCGTCATTATGGACGACGCCGTCATCAGGACCAGGAACAGGATCACAGCCGGATAGACGTACCCACTGCCGGCAGTCCCTCCGGTCCTCACCGACCACAGCATGTGCGCCAGCCTGAAACACTCCGGGTGGAGGTCCCTGTTCATCTTTGCTTCCGCTGAGAGCACCTGCTCCCTGAAAGCGTCCACCCTGAGGGAAGAGAGATCGTAGGGAAGGGTACCAGAGTTAACGAAACAGCCCTGATAACCAAGTGAATCAAGTGTGGACGCAAGGGCTGATCCCGTTAGGTCGGGTTCCCTACCGTTGCCCATGAGGAAGGTAAGTCCCGACATGGGCAGGATGCCGATCCATCGGAAGTGCTCATTTGCCGCGAGACGGACTGACATGGCCAGCTCCGCCTCCAGGGGGTGGAGTCTGTTGGCGCCCCCGGGAATCCGCAGCGCGGCGAGACCGTCAGGGTTCAGGCTGCCTGACAGCACACCCATGAATTCTTCCGTGTAGAACCTGTTGGACAGAAGTGTCAGGGGCTGTCCGGTTGATACCGTTATCAGGTCGAACTTCTTCTCGGATTCATCAAGGTACTCCCTGCCGTCACCCGGGAGGGTTCCCGGCGGATAATCCACCGCATCCATCAGAGAGGCATCCGGAACTACGGAGACAGAGCTGTCCACGGTGGGCCATCCGGCCACAAGCTCAGCCTCCTCCGGGGACGACCCTATATAGAGGACGCTCTTCGGCATCGCAGCCGACAGGGGTACGACCACCGTCGCCTCGGCGGATTCCATGGAAGGCCATGTGGCCTCCAGGATGCCTCCCCT
Organism: Candidatus Fermentibacteraceae bacterium; assembly: GCA_016936235.1. Classification (GTDB taxonomy): domain Bacteria; phylum Fermentibacterota; class Fermentibacteria; order Fermentibacterales; family JCC-6; genus Aegiribacteria. Next base: position 7,699 of record JAFGPK010000043.1, read on the forward strand.
GAAAACAGCATGCTGTCCAAGCCTTTCTGCGGTCACTACTTCCCCGTAGGGGGAAGGGAGTACCCTCACATCATCGTAGCCTGTGAAGGACAGCGATCCCAGCATCTGGCTGAAAGCCGCCGGGATCGACAAAATCTGGCCTGCGATGGTCATCAGGGCAAGGACAGCGCCCCAGGAAGGCCTTCCACAGGCCACTAGGCCTGCGGCGGATACCAGCACAGACACCGCCAGCATCTCCCCTGCCAGAAGTGATGGAGAAAGAAGGACGAACAGGCCCCCTCCGGCTGCGGCGCCCAGTGCCTCCAGCGAGTAGACGACGCCTGGTCGACCGAAGGCGAAGGGCTGAATGAAGACTGCGCCGGCAGTGAATCCCAGGGGGAATACCGTTGCGAATAGCGGTATGGAGCCGGTCCTTGCCGTCATCACCTGCGCAAAGCCCAGGAAGGGCATCAGAATGACGCCCAGGCGCCAGAACAGCACGTGCCTGGATGTCCTTCCGCCGACGGCGGCTCCAATGCCGGAACCGACAATCCATGCAGCCAGTACGACGCCGGAGGCCAGCTCGGCCTGGTGCTCACCGAAGAGGGATTCCCTGAGCACTACCGTCTGGACGATGATGGACAGCATCCCTCCGAGGAAGTACGAGGGACCGTTCAGCCTGTCAGTCACCGCGGCGTGTATCGCTGCCGCCCTCCACCAGGACCTGGGCCTGGAACCTGTAAAGCAGTACGTCGCCGAGGTAGGCCTCCGGGGAGAGGCCTGCCTTCAGACAGACGCCCTGAAGGAACTCCTCCAGGTCCCATCCCTGCTCCAGGGGAACCTGGGGCAGCAGCACACCTGACCTGCCGTCACCGGTGACGACCAGCAGCCCGTCGGTGCCCACCCGGACCCGGCGCCAGTCATCCACTATCTGCAGCGGGGTAAGAACAGAAATCTCGTATTCCAGTCCTTCAAGTTCCGCCGGTGAGACGGGAATGAACCGCGGGTCCTCCAGTGCGGCGGACCGGGCCATATCCGCCACGGTCTCCGCGAGGGGGGAGACGGCCAGGATGGAACCGACGCATCCCCTGAGAAGACCGTTCCTCTTCAGCGTCACGAAGGCCCCCCTCGGAACGGTCAGATCCCGCGGCAGGTCCGCGGGAAGGCTGTAGTCCGTCCCGTCGACGGCGGCCTCCACCGATCCGCGGGCGATCCCCATGAGCATATCGCCCATCTCTACCGACAGGCTCCAGCCTGCAGGGTCAGGCTCCTGTGAAGTGAAGAGTATCGAAGCGTACCCCACGACCTGTGACCCGTCTCCCGAGAAATCGGCGCTTGTGGTCATCGAAAGCAGTTCCGGCTCCATGCCTGGAAAGAACCCGGTGTAGTACATTACCAGGGCCACGGGAAGCCGGCCGCAGGCGAAGGTCCCCACCCCCTCGGGGAGAGCCTCCTGAGAAGTCGCATTGAGGAAGGCGCCCGCATCCCCGGCCAGGATGGCCGCCACCGTCATGGAATCCACTTCACGGGCAAGCTCCTCCGGAGGGTAGTGGGACAGGTCACAGCTGGCGATGACCAGTATCCTTCGCTGGAAGGCCTCAGCCAGTATCAGTTCCGCCATGAACCTGAGCTGGTCCTCGTCGGCGCTACCCACGATTATGGGGACTATGCTGAAGCCTGGTTCAAGGACCCTCTGAAGGAAGGGCAGCTGGACTTCAAGGCAGTGCTCAGCCTCGTGGGCAGCCGGGACGAAGGACGCCGCCGGATGAGAAGCCAGGAGTCTCCCGCTTATCTCCTGTTCCACCGGGACCTCGCCCAGGGGAGTAAGGTAGGAGCCGCCCTGGAAAACGGAGAATCCCGGGAAGGAGACCTGATGGGAAGGCCCGACCAGGACTACGACATCGATATCCTCGCCTCGGATGGCGCTGTAGAAATCGGCCGCGGTACCGCCGCTGAAGACGTACCCTGCATGGGGCACCACTCCAGCGATCACTGCGCCTCCGGATCCTGTGGAGGTCCGGGGCTCCAGGAGACTGTCCACCATGGCCTCCAGTACTCCCGGATCCGCTGGGTAGAACCTGCCGGAGCAGACCGGAGGTCTTGCCATGTCTGCAGCATCCGGACCTGAACCGTCCTGGGCGGGGGAGCTTCCCCCGCAGGCCAGGAGCATTGAAAGCGCCAGTGTCAATATCCTCATCCCGCCAGCTCCCTCCAGTGATCGGCCCGCTTCCTGGAGGTCTTCTTCACCTCGAGTTCCTTCAGGTCCCCCCGGGTCCTCTCACCGGTCCCCAGGGCCGCAGCCGCAGAGGCGAACAGAAGCATCGCCGCCCTGGACAGGAACCCGCGCCTGCTCATACTGTCTTTCACTATCAATCCTCCGATCCGTCCCAGACCCCTGCCACAGGGGAGGAACAGCTGTCGCACAAACCATTCGAAATACCCGTGAGTTCCACCTCGTACCCCTGCCTGCGGATGAGTACATGGCCGCAGGCGGGACACCGGGTCACCATGCCTTCGGGAGTGACCGCATTGCCGACGTAGACGAAATGAAGCCCCATATCAACGGCCCTCTGACGCGCATCGGCCAGAGTATCCAGAGGGGTGGGAGCAAGGTCGGCCAGCCTGTACATGGGAAAGAACCTGGAGAAATGAAGCGGCGTATCCGGACCGGCATTTTCCAGCACCCACCTGGACACCGCATCTATATCCTCCGCGTCATCGTTCAGCGTCGGAACCACCAGGTTCGTTATCTCGACCCAGGTGCCCGACTCTTTCAGGGCCATGATGGTGTCAAGGACCGGATCCAGCGTTCCACCGCATACTTCCCTGTAATAGTCGTCAGACATCGACTTGAGGTCCACATTGGCGGCATCGATGTATCGAGACAGCTCAGAGAGAGGACCGGGGTTTATGTAACCCGCGGTGACCAGTATGTTGGCTATCCCCTCATCCCTTGCCAGCCGGGCGCAGTCCCGCGCGTACTCGAAGTAGACCACGGGTTCCGTATAGGTGTACGCGATGGCCCGGCATCCGTACTCTTTCGCGTTCTCCACCACCGCCTCCGGGGAGAGGTCGTAGGGCGCTACATCCTCCGGGGCCGCCTGGGATATCTCCCAGTTCTGGCAGAAATCGCACCTCAGATTGCAGCCGGCAGTGGCTATGGAAAACACATCGGCCCCCGGAAGGAAATGGAAGAGGGGTTTCTTCTCCACGGGGTCCACGTGAACGGCCACGGGTCTGCCGTAGACAAGGCTAACCAGCTCTCCTTCAGCGTTCAGCCTGACCCTGCACCTGCCCCTCTGACCCGGGTCCAGCCGGCACATGTGAGGGCACAGCACGCACTGGACACGGTTACTCATCCTCATCCTCCTTCACGACGAACCAGTCGGCGTCATGAAAAGTGACCCATCCGCTCTCAACCAGTTCCAGCATGAGGTCCATGTCCACTGTCTCTATCGGTTTTGCCCAGGGTCTGTCTTCAAGTCCGGTGAATTCCCTGAGAAGGCGGATGACAGCGGATTCAGAGTCCTCAGCTCCGCCGGCGGCACCGAGAACCGCAGAGGCGATCACCAGTCCGATCCTCAACAGCATGATACCTCCTCAGTACAGGTCCGGGAAACCGGCGGGGGAAAGCCCGATCCGCCACCTGAATTCCCACCGGTCTTCGCCGTCGACGGGATCGGACACCCACAGGGGGAACAGCACTTCCAGCATTGCCACACGCAGCGAAAGACCGGCGTCCGCCAGGAAATCATCCCGGGTGAACTCCCCGAATCCGTCGGCAAGCCAGCCTCCGGCCAGATAGACCTCGACGGGCAGGAGGGGAATCGGTATCGGTATCCTCTGCTCCGCCGTGAGTGCGGCCCTTGCCCTCAACGGGCTGTTCCAGTATCCGGGAAGAGCGGGTCCGCTCCTCACATAGTAGTGCTCTCCGGGTGAAAGGGACCCGTCGGGAGGCAGGAAGGCTCCTATGATACCCCCCGCGAAGAGACCTCCACCAGGCCTGAGCAGCGCATGGAGGGGAGCGTCACCGGCCACCCTGCCCGCGTAGAGTCTGGTCCTGGTTACGAACCCGCCTGTTATACGGGTCTCGAGGTCGACCGCGATGTCAGCCCTTGCATATGCTCCGCCTTCCCATCCGGGTGATGCGAGGCCGCTGGCCTCGGCATCCCAGCAGAACCGGTAGGAAAGGTCGGAAGCGGAAACACCGCCGCTCAGTTCAAACCCGTGTCCGGTCTCGACATTGTCACCCCCGTAAACAGTGGTATCCTCAACGCTGAACAGCTCGGCATGAAGAGAGAGGCTTGTCACGGGGTCCGCGGGTACCCTTCCGGTCATGTGATAGTAAAGTCCCGCGGAGACACTGCCCGTGCCGTAGCCCCTGGAAAGGCCCACGGAGCCGTAAAGACCTCTGTTGCAGGCTCTAAGGACAGGAGCATGGAGGAAGGTGCCCCATGCGGAGAAACCTCCCTTCTCGAACGGTACGGATGCCCATCCGGTCCAGGTGTAGGGTCCTCCCATGTAGGATGTGACGGGGGATGACATGCACAAAAGCTCCACCCTCCACGAACCGGCGGCATATGATGGGAAGGGAAGAATCCACAGGCTGTAGAGTTCGGGCCTCGGGAACGGAATGAGAAGGAGCCTGACCTCAGCCATCGGAGGCAGCGAGTTGTTCCAGGGCGCCCTGTCCGGAATATCAAGGAAAGGGTCCGCCACAGCCATGTCCCAGACACCCGCCACGGTGACTGAGGATTCCTCCTCCGGGGACATGGCCACCTCGGTGAGAAGGGAATCCTTCTCACGCACGAGGAGCAGATCGAAGACCAGATCATGGGGGATATCCCCGGAAAGCCGCACGGTCGTGGAATCATCCGACCGGGTGACGCTCTCCACACGGACGTCGGCGCTTCGTGTGCCCCTGAGCCAGAAATCGAACTCCTCATCCCATGACCTTCCGGTTACCTCCTCGACTATGGCCTGGAAATCATCGGTATGAGGATGGTGGTACATGAAACGCCGGAAGTAGGTCGACATGATGATGTCGAAATCATCCTCACCCGTCTGCCTCCTCAGCATCCGGAGGAACAGCGCCGGCTTGGAGTAGTATGTGAAGCCCGTGGAATGACTGCCGTCACCTGCCGAGGTGGCGTCGCTGAGCACTGGTTCCCTCTCGCAGCCCGAGGCTCCCGTCGCGTATGTCAGCAGGGTCATCTCCTGGTCGCTCACCTCGAGGAACCAGTCCGGGGTCGTGGTCATGTTCCCCTGGAATCCGTGCCGCCTTTCCATGTATCGGAGTTCGCTGAAGGTGTTCATCCCTTCGTCGAGCCAGGCCTCGTCGACCTCGTCGTTGCCAAGCATCCCGTAGAACCACTGGTGGCCTATCTCGTGAGCCGTGACCATCTCCAGGGCCCTGGTCATGGGTATCTCCGCCCCGGAGAATACGAACTGCGGATACTCCATGCCTCCCGCCATGAGCACGACCGGTTCCACAACCCAGAGGTCGGCGTATGGGTATGGCACGTACCATTCACCGTAATAGAGAAGAGTGGAGTCAATGACCGCCGGGACGTCGTCCCAGTGTTCCGGGTCGTCATCAAGGAGCACGAGGTGCACACTGACGGATGACGCCCCCAGCTGTTCCGGGTAGGTGAAGGTGTGTTCCCTCAAGGTATAGTCCGGGCTGGACGACCAGACGAAATCATGCACGTTCTCCGCCGCCCATCTGTCGGTTCGGAGTGTCGAATCGCCGGAGAAAACGGTCTCCTGTACCGAACCGGTAGCCGCGGTCACGAAACGGGAGGGTACAGTCACTCTGACCGAGTAATCCCCGAAATCACTGTAGAACTCCCCGGCCCAGTGGTATCTGCCGAGGTGCCAGCCGCTTTCGTCAAGCACACACATCTTCGGGTACCACTGGGTTATCTGATAGGTATCCCCCGCGTGCCCCATCCTGCTCCAGAAGCTGGGCACATGCACCGTGAAGCCGCCCTCAAGACTCACGGTCTCCCCCGGTCGGAGAGGTTCTTCCATCGATACGTACCCCAGGCAGTCGTCCACATGGACCTCCACCGGGCTGCCGTTCATCGCCCAGCCGGAAAGATCCACCCAGCCCCGATGATCCTCACCGGAAGCCCTGAAACCGTAGCGGCCCACAGCGTCAAGGTCCCGGCCGAAGGGCGTCTCATGGTCGCGGTAGGCGTTGGGATACAGGTGAAGCCAGAGGGTGTCGACCGGAAAAGAGGCGCCGTTTGTGAAGGTTATCGACGAAGAGCCCCTGATCAGGAAAGAATCGGGCACCAGCACCACATCCATATCGTAGTCGGCCCTGCTCTCAGGGCCTGGAAATCCTGCGTTGTGGCCGGACCAGGTCCCGGTTGCCAGGCTGAGGAGAATCACGGGTACGATCACTTGCGCCTCCCTCGGAAAACACGCGGGCAGTTCCCGCGACGGCTTTCGGACCCTTTTCATTCGGACGGTATTCGATTATCTCCATTATATGGAAAAGACACGGTTTATGAAAACGGCGGCGGAGGTGGTCGCTTGAAGAGGATCGATGACGTGTCCGGCAGGATCCCGGTCCTTTACTGGGGCGACCACATCGAGGAGACCGCCAGAAGGCAGGCCATCGACCTTTCAAGGCACAGCCGGACATTTCACCATGTGGCGATAATGGCTGACTGCCATCCCGGGTACGGAATGCCCATAGGGGGAGTCATCGCATGTCTCGACTCGGTCATTCCCTACGCGGTGGGAGTGGACATCGGCTGCGGGATGGCCGCGGTCCGGACCGGGACACCCTCGAAGGAGCTGAGCACTGATCGGGTCAGGGACATCGTCGTCGCGGCTGAGCGCAGGATACCCGCCGGAGAGGGTCACTCCCACGGGTCGGGGCAGGAATGGGACCAGTTCTCGCGGATCCCCGAATGGATGGACGGACGGGGAAGGGACCTGGCGGAGAGGAGCCTCGGCACCCTGGGCGGAGGGAACCATTTCCTGGAGCTGCAGGAGGGAGACGACGGCTTCGTCTGGCTGATGATACACTCCGGATCCAGGAACACGGGTTTCAGGACGGCGAACCACCATCACGAAATTGCCTTGAAATACTGCAGGGCAAGGAGGCTTGTCCTTCCAACGGATGAGCTCTCGTATTTGCCCGTGGACAGCTCCGAGGGGCGGGAGTACATCCGCGACATGGAATTCGCCATGGATTACGCCGGGGAGAACAGGCGGAGGCTCATCGGGTCGTTCATGGAGCTATTCACTGATTGCACAGGCGAGGACGAGTTCCACGACCTGGTGGACATCCATCACAATTACGCCGCCCGCGAGACCCATTTCGGCAGGGAGGTCTGGATACACCGCAAGGGAGCCACATCGGCCAGGAAGGGTGAGACGGGCATCATCCCGGGCAGCATGGGGACTTCATCCTACATTGTGCGCGGCCTGGGCAATCCCGATTCCTTCAGCAGCTGCTCCCACGGCGCCGGCAGGACGATGGGAAGGCGCGAGGCCTCCCGCAGGCTCAGCGTCGAGGAATGCGACGAATCGATGAAGGGAGTGGTGTTCACCGGCTGGAGGAGGTTCGGAGGCTATGGCAGAAGGAAGAAGGGCGCTCCGGTCCTGGACCTGAGCGAGGCGCCCGGGGCTTACAAGGACATAGAAGAGGTCATGTCGGCCCAGAGGGACCTTGTGGAACCGGCGGTGAGACTGAGACCCATGGGAGTGGTGAAGGGCTGACAGGTAATAGAACGCATCTTGCACCTCGAAGGGAGCGGATATGCTGGATACGATCAGAAGGAGAAGGAGCATAAGGAAGTACCTGAACAGGCCGATTCAGGACGACATGATTGAAACGCTTCTGAGGGCCGCTATGCAGGCGCCCTCCGCCCGCAACCTCCAGCCCTGGGAATTCATCGTCATCAGGGACCGGGAGACTCTGGCTCGAATTCCGGACTACCATCCCTACTCCTCGATGGTCCCGGGGGCAGGGGCGGCGGTACTTGTCTGCGGGAACACGGAACTGCAGGTGGACCCCGGCTATATCGCTCAGGACTGCTCGGCAGCGGTGGAGAACCTCCTCCTGGAAGCCGTGAACCAGGGACTGGGAGCGGTCTGGCTGGGCGTTTTCCCCAGGAAGGAGAGGATAGACGGAATGGTGGAGCTTTTCGATCTTCCGCAGAACATCATCCCGGTGGCCCTTGTCTCCCTGGGCTATCCGGCGGAAGATCCCGGTTTCCAGGACAGGTATGCTCCTCTGAAGGTCCACATGGAGAAATGGTGATCAGAGACCGCTCATGTATTCCTCGAGAGCTCCGGAAATGGAAGGCGCATACCAGGAGCTATCCCCGGGATGGTACCATCCTGTGAGGCTGTAGAAGGCATCAATCGCCGGGTCCTCCAGCCTTCCTCCCGTTTTTGCCGTCTCCAGGCCGGAGAGCAATTCCAGATACGGCCCCTCGAGAAGGGGTTGCGAGGCGTACATGCGTATGTCGTCGGCATCCCACTGGTACTTCACCGTGAACAGCGGGAGGAAGGGGGCGTAGCCGGCCTGTTCCACCAGTGACACATCCTCTTCGAGAACGGCCCTTTCAATGGCGAGGGCGGACATCATGACAGCGGCTTTCTCACCTGAGATATATCCTGACCCGTTCTCATATGCGCTTATTATGTGCATCAACGTAGGGTAAGGTGGTACCCTTCCCTGGGTAAACTCAACGGATGCCTCCAGCAGTCTCAGCACCAGTTCGGAATGATACTGCTGCGACCAGGTGATCATCTCCTGAATAGCTGCGCCTGCTGATCGCAATAAGCTGTCGCTCTCCCAATTCACCTTTTCAAGCAGACTGATAGGATAGACGCGCTCATCGACAGGATCGGTAAGGACGGTCATGACAGTCAGGGATATGTCCTCCACCGGTTCGAAGTCCGAGAAGGTCCATGTCACGGTATCGCCTGATATCCAGGGGCTCCCGCTCCATTCCCAGCAGGCCTGCAGTGTATCGGAGAGCTGCGGGACAGGGATGTTCTCCGGGACCACCAGGGTGATCACGGCGTCACCTATGGGACCTTTCCAGGTAGATCCGGTGGTCAGTATGTAACTCACTGTGAAATCTCCCCATGGTCCGCCACCGAAATAGTCCCAGGAAGTCCTGTAGGTGTTGACCAGCCTGCGGGTCTGACCCGGTTCGAAGTGCATGCGCCAGACAGCCACCACAGGGTCTCGGATCATCCTTTCCTCCAGACTGGACCTGCAGGTCCTGTAGAAGACCTCCAGAAGCTCCCCGTCGGCCGCGGCGGTGAACTGAAGCTCCGGCGGCACTCTCCCGGAGGCGTCCGTTCCTCCTGCCAAACCGGTATCGTACCATTCCCTGTCATTCGGATCGCTTCTCGCCGAATCATTGTAGGCCACCAGCATGGAGTCGGAGAATACCGTGTATGCGTCGCCGAACCTGGCATCAATGGGGAAACCCACGGTCACGTCCCGGGAGTCTTCTGACTCGTTGACCAGATAAAAGACACATTCCACGTCCATCATGGGCAGCCAGCCGGAACCGTCATACCAGGGCTCGTAGTCAAATCCTGCAGGGTCTATAGTCACGCTCTCCGCGGCCATGGCGATATCACCGCTGGATGTCAGGGCCACAGATCTTCCGTCAGGGAACTCGAACATCACCGCCGAGTCCGAAAGGACCGCCGGTACAAGTGACGCCAGGAGGGTGAGTGATCTCCTCATCGATCATCCTCCCCTTCTACCAGAAGCCTTGAGGTGTTCCTGAGAACTGCCTCCGCAGCAACGCCGTTGTCCTTCAGCACGTCGGCCAGGTCCTTCAGTATCTCCGAGAGCTCCTCCGGGGGCAGGAACCGGGCGTATTCCCCAGAAAGGTACCGCTCCCTGGAACCTATGGTGATGAACCAGTCCTCGTCCCCCGTGGTCCTGTCCAGCGCGTATAGGAGCTGGTCGTAACACTCGAGGGCGTACTCCTCGTCTCCCCTGTCATCGGCTTCCATGGCGGCCAGGTGGGCGGCCCTGAGTATACGGCACGCCAGTTCAGCCTCGTCGTAGTAGGCCCAGCCGTAGAACATCATTGAAATGCTGTCCGCCGCCTGCCTTATCTCGCCTATGGCCAGAAGGGAATCAGCCGATTCCAGTAATCGCGCGGAAGCATCGGACACCCATGAGTCCACCGGCACCAGACTGCAGGTAAGGCTGTCCCAGGCGTATGATGCATTGTTCCTGGCGGCGCTGGAAGGGTACTCCGAGGAGACGATCACAAGGCCTTCCCCGTGATCGTAGTAGGCGATGGTCTTTGCGGGATTCAAGAACGCGTCGAAGGGTACCGTCCCCAGGCAGGCGGACCCGGGGCCGTAACCTATCACGGAAAGCAGGGTCCCGTCCTCGGGATCGTCCATCACCATCAGGTCCATGTGCGCCATGTCCAGGGGAAGAAGTCCCTCCGGAAAGTCCATTACGGTTATCACCCGGGCGGTCCCCCTTCCATCCTGCCACTGCCCCGGCACCGAAGATGTCTGGGCGTCGGATACCGAAGGGAGCGCGATGGTGACAAGGAAGACGGCAACTGCGCCCGTCCCGGCAACAGCTTTGACCATGGCACCTCCTTTGTGAATGATACATCGTACAATAGTAAAATCGGAGCGTTGGACCACACACCGGGATCGAGGAGGCTCCGGAGGCATGGCGGCCGGTTTGATTGCAAGGTTCCGCAGCATCATCGGTAGGAAGAGGAAGAAGGCGCCCAGGCTGGGACTGGCCCTGGGGGGCGGAGGGGCCAAGGGTCTGGCCCATATTCCCATACTGGAGCTGCTGGACGAAATGGGAGTAAAACCCTGCTGCATATCAGGCACCAGTATCGGAGCGGTGCTTGGGGCTCTCTACGCCTCTGGGATGTCGGGATCCGGTATCAGGGGGCTGGTTGACGACACCGTGGTGAAGAAGGGAGACTCACCGGACAGGGTGATGAAGCATCTTAAGAAGATGGTGGGTTTCATGGACCTGGACCTCTTCGGTCCGGGCATCTTCAAGGGAAGTTCCTTCATGGATTATTTCTACGAAGCCATCAGGATTGACAGCTTCCAGGACCTTAAGGTTCCGCTCAAGGTGGTGGCCACGGATTTCTGGACCTCCGGCGAGGTGGTCATCTCCTCCGGCGACCTCATCGGGGCCGTAAAGGCCAGCATGGGTCTCCCCGGCGTATTCACTCCGGTGGAGAAGGACGGTATGGTGCTGATCGACGGGGGCGGTGTCGATCCGGTACCGTGGAGCGTGCTGGAAGGCTGCGACGTTACCGTGGCGGTGGATGTGCTGGGCTCGTCCAGCGGTAGGTCGAAGGACCCTCCCAGCGCCTTCAGGGCGGTGATGGAAATGTTCGACATCATGCAGAGATCCATCGTAGCGGCCAGAATGAACGCGGACGGACCCGACATTTACCTCCGTCCCGACATCAGGGGGGTCGGGATCATGGAGTTCCACAGGGCCGACGAAGTGTACGCCTCAGCGGGTCCCGCGAGGGATGAACTGGAAAGCAGGCTGAAGGAGCTCGGATTCTGATGGCTGCCGGACATGACCGCCCCGAGTGTCCGGAGGGACCGGGAATATTATACTCCAGTCAGCATGGGGAGGTCTGACACATGATATCGTTCATCCTCAACGACAGTGACTACACAACCTCCCTGCCCCCCGGAGCTTCGACCCTGGATCTCCTGCGGGGTGAGGCCCTTCTCACCGGCACAAGGGAGGGCTGCAGGGAAGGCGACTGCGGTGCGTGTACCGTCCTCCTCGGAATTCCTGTGGATACGGGAACGGAGTACATGGCCTTGAATTCATGCATACTGCCGGTAGCCGAACTCCAGGGAAGGCACCTGGTGACAATCGAGGGAATTACGCCGGAACAGGGACTGTCCGCCGTCCAGGAGGCATTTGTGGATGAGGGAGCCTCGCAGTGCGGCTTCTGCACTCCCGGCATGGTGATGTCCATTACCGGATACCTCCTGTCCACTCAATCTCCGGACCTTGAAGCCGCCATAGATTCATTGGGCGGGAACATCTGCAGGTGCACGGGCTATGTCTCGGTCAGAAGTGCTGCAGGGGAAATCGTTGGCCGTACGGGACCGTCTCCCGCCGTGGACCCGGCATCAGCGAGGCACCTGGAATTCCTGGTGGAGAAGAACGTGATCCCGGGGTACTTCCTCGGCATCAGGGACAGACTCAGATCCATGCGGGGGCCTGGCACCGGTGATGGGCACGGTACCGGAATTCCGGTGGCCGGTGGAACGGACCTGTTTGCCGCAGGCGGCCCGGGACTCAGGGACTCTACCATGGAGTTCCTCCTCAATGACTCCTCACTGGGCGGTATCGAGACGGCGGACGGATGGGTGCGGCTCGGGGCAGCGGTCACTGTGAGCAGGCTGATCAGCTCGGGAGTATTCCGCGGAATGGGTGATCTTCAGGGATCGCTGAGGCTGGTATCCTCCACTCAGGTCCGCAACAGGGCCACTATAGGCGGCAACATAGTCAACGCTTCCCCCATAGGCGACCTTGCGATAATCCTCCTTGCCCTGAGAGCTTACATCGAGACGGGACGCGGGCCCGGTGGCAGCCGGCGGCTTGCACTGAGGGACCTGTACCTGGGGTACAAGGAACTGGACCTGAGAAAGGGTGAGATAATAAGCGCCGTTTCGTTCCCCGCGCATGAACCCTCCCGGGGGTACAGCTTCGAGAAGGTCTCCATGCGAAGACATCTCGATATCGCCTCGGTCAACAGCGCTGCGGCAATCCTTGTTTCGGAGGGGACGATTCGGGAGGCGGATATATCGGCGGGGGGAGTCGCCCCTGTTCCCCTGTACCTTTCGGACACCTCTGCGATGCTTGCCGGGATGCCGGTTACCGCCGACACCGTTCAGTCTGCTGCGGAATCGGCCATGGGCGAAGCATCCCCCATAGACGATGTGAGGGGCTCGGCCAGGTACAAGAGAGTCCTTCTGGGAAGGCTTGTGAAATCTCATTTCCTCAAGCTGTTCCCCGGTATCCTTGATCCGGCGGCACTTCTGTGAAACACGCCGACGCTCTGCTCCATGTCAGGGGAACCTCGCTGTTCGTAGACGACATGAGACTGCCCGGCAACCTGCTGCACGGCGCGGTGGTCACCTCTCCCGTGGCGCATGGAAGGATCGTCGGGGTCGACGCCTCCCCGGCCCTCTCGATGCCCGGAGTGGAAATGGTGATAACCGCGGGTGACATTCCGGGAGAGAACCAGGTCGGGAACATATTCATGGATGAACCACTGTTCGCGATGGACGAGGTCACCTTCATCGGAGAGCCCCTGGCGCTGGTCCTGGCCGAATCGCAGGATACCGCCAGAGCGGCTGCGGGGTCCGTAAAGCTTCATATAGAGGAGCTCGAGGCTGTCTTCGACCCGAGGGACTCGTTCAGGAGGGGAATGCTGATAGCTCCTGCCAGGACGTTCTCCCTCGGAAACCCGGACAGGGCATGGAAAGACTGCCGGCATATTGTCGAGGGAAGAGCGGACTCCGGAGGTCAGGAACACGTCTATCTGGAGACTCAGGCATCATTCGCACTGCCCCTGGAAGGCGGCTGCGTAAGGATCTGCTCCTCCACACAGGGTCCCACATTCGTGCAGAAGGTTGCCGCAAGGGTCCTGGGACTGCCCATGCACAGGATCGAGGTGGACGTGGTCAGACTGGGGGGAGCTTTCGGGGGCAAGGAGGACCAGGCCACTCCCTGGGCCGTGATGGCCGCCCTCGGGACCCACCTGACAGGAAGGCCGGTCAAGCTGGTCCTTGACAGAAGGTGCGACATGGCCTGGACGGGCAAGAGGCATCCGTACAGCTCGGATTTCAGGCTGGGTCTCGACGCGGATGGCGGCATGATAGCCTGGGATGTGACCTACTACCAGAACGGCGGAGCCGCTTCGGACCTTTCCACGGCCATTCTTGAACGAACCCTGCTGCACTGCACCAACGCCTACTATATCCCCAACGTCAGCGCCACAGGCATATGCTGCAGGACCAATCTGCCTCCCAACACGGCTTTCAGGGGGTTCGGAGCGCCCCAGGCAATGTTCGTGATGGAATGCGCCATTCACATGGCGGCTGCGGAACTGGGTGTGAGTCCTTCGGTCATTCAGGAGAGGAACCTTCTGGACAAGGGAGACCTGTTCCCCTGCGGCATGAATTACGAGGGCAGCGAGGTGAGACGGTCCTGGTCCAGGGCGAAGGAGCTGTTCGGACCGCAGCATGAGGAGGATCACGGATCCGACGGACCCGCTCATCTTGTTCGGGGAATGTCCTTCATGCCTGTCTGCTTCGGTATCTCCTTCACCAACACCTCCCTCAACCAGGCCAGCTCTCTCGTCCATGTATACACCGACGGAAGTGTCGGGGTCAGCACCGGCGCCGTGGAGATGGGTCAGGGGGTGAACACCAAGATAGCCCAGGTGGCCGCCATGACGCTGGGCATAGACCTGTCTCTGGTGAAGGTGGAAAGCACCAACACCACCAGGGCCGCCAACTCATCGCCCACGGCGGCCAGCACCGGGGCGGACATGAACGGCAACGCGACCAGGATAGCGTGTAGAGACATACTCGGGAGACTCCTGTCTTTTGCCAGGGTACAGCTGCAGGCGGACCGTGAAAAGGATGTCACCATCTACTGCGGAGAGGTACTGCAGGACGGCAGGATGACGGGGATGAACTGGAAGGAGCTTGTGGAAAGGGCTTATCTGGAACGGGTCAGTCTTTCCGCCCAGGCTCACTACGCCACCCCCGGCCTGCACTTCGACAGAACAACTGAGAAGGGCAGGCCCTTTGCCTATCACGTGGCCGGTACAGCCGTCACCCGCATCACTCTGGACCGCCTCAGGGGTATTTTCAGTGTCGATTCGGTGGGCATGGTCCATGACGCGGGGGAAAGCCTCAATCCCGTGGTGGACAGGGGTCAGATCGAGGGTGGCCTTGTTCAGGGGATCGGCTGGATGACCATGGAGGAGCTGAAGTACTCCCTGCCGGAAGGCAGGCTGCTGACGGATTCCCTTGCCACCTACAAGATCCCCGACATCCACTCCGCACCGAGGAAAGTGGACATAGAGTTCCTGGAGCCGAGGGGGGACAATGCCGGCGTATACAATTCCAAGGCGGTTGGTGAACCGCCGTTCATGTACGGTATCGGGACCTATTTCGCGGTGCTTGACGCCATAGGTGAGTTCCGACCCGGTTTTGTGCCCTGCTACGGCTCACCCATGAGCAACGAGACACTGCTCCTTCTCCTGGAAGACGGCTGACCGGTCGAATTGAAGAATCCCTACCGGACCGCGGATGTGCTGAGAGGAGTACTTATCTACTCCACCGGCGACACGGTGGCGTCGCTTGTACTCGGCCAGTACTCCGTCCCCAGAATGCTCGGCATCGCCTTCATCGGAGGTTCGCTGTACGCCCTGGAGATCCCCAGGTACTTCCGGTTCATCGACGGCAGGACCGGAAGAATGAAGGGGTCGGGCGGTTCTCTGGCCAGGACGGGCCTTGCCATGCTCTACTTCAATCCCCTTTGGATAGCCAGGCATCTGCTCTTCATACAGGTCTTCTCCGGGAACTGGGGCGGGGTGAGCTGGGACCTGCTCAGGCTGGGACTCTGTTCCTTCGGTGTTAACGTGCCGGTTGCGTTCACAGCCAACTATCTAATCCAGAACAGGATACCACTGAAATGGCGCTTCATGGCCAGCGCCGTCTTCTCGTCACTGATGGCTGTATACTACGCCCTGAGCCAGACGCTTTTCTGAAAAGACACGAGGGAAGCGCTACCCGATGCCGAAGAAGTCCCTTATCCGGCCCAGGAGATGCTCCTTCCTGTCGGGCTGTCTGCTCTTCTCCTCCTTGACCTTCTGGTCCACCATTCTTCCCGAAAGATCCTGGAGCCTCTTGTCCAGCATCACCGACAGCGGTTCCAGGATCGATCCCTCGTGTTCTAGAAGCTCCCTCATTCCGCTCTTCTCCACCATTATGACCTCTGTCTCGCATCTGGCAGTTGCTGATGCGGTCCTGGGCTCGCCGGTGAGAAGGCTCATCTCCCCGAAGTAGTCGCCGGTCCTCAGGTCGGCAAGATGGGTGCTCCGGCCTGAACCGTCCGAGATGGATATCTCGACTTCGCCGCCGGTTATTATGAACAGGGAATCCCCGGAATCTCCCTGCCTCACGAGGATCTCGCCGGATGAGTAAACATGTCTGGAAGAACTCATCGCCAGCTCTTCGATCTGCTGGTCGGAAAGAGGCCGGAAGAGCTCGACTCCTCTCAGCCCCCGGACAACTTCTCGCTTCAGGCTTTCCCTCACCATGTCCTCATGCTGCTGGGACACTTCTCGCACGGTGACGTCGCGAATCGGGAAGGGAATGGTCATCCCCGCTCTTTTTAGAGTGTACCAGATGCGCGTCCTAACGACATTCTCAAGCTCGGGTCTCCTGTGGAACTCGCTTATCCAGAACCTGACGTCGTATATGATGGAGTAATCGCTGAAGCTATCAAGGAAAACCCTTGGCGCGGGGAGGTCCAGCACTCCGTCCATCTTCTCCAGCGTGGATGTGATGATGCTCTTGACCCGGTCCGGCTTGCTGTCGTAGGAGATCCCCACCTGGACCCGGCACATATGTTTCCCGTCCGGTCTGGAGTGGTTTGTCACGATATCCTTGGAGACCGTGGCGTTGGGTATGGTGACGCTGTCACCGTCCCTGGTCCTGATGGTGAGGGTCCTCCAGTTCATCTGGACGACAATGCCCTCCTTGTCCCCGACACTTATCCATTCTCCCAGTTTGTAGGGTCGCTCCATCTGGAGGGCCAGCCCCGCGAACAGATTCCCGAGAATATCCTGGAGCGACAGACCGATCACGGCGGAGAGGACCGTGGAAGTTACAAGAAGGCCGGACAGCCTGACCCCGAAGATGCCGTTCAGGATCGCCAGCGCCACTATGGCGAGAACGATGCCGTTGATGATGTCTATCACCAGGCGGGGAATGTGCACCTCCACCTGTTTTTTCAGCAGGTAGTCCCAGAACAGCAGGTTCAGCATCTTGAGGACTATGTTGGATGACAGGAATATCGTTGCCGCAAGGGTTATCTTTGAGAACGTGTTGTCACCGGGGACTCCGAAGGTCTTGAGGATCAGGTAAACGGCGCCGGCGATCCCAGCAAGGAACACCCAGAGCCTGAGCCTGCTGCCGGGAGCATGCTTCCTGATGAAAAGGAGTATCAGACCTACGCAGAGACCCAGGACAACGGCCTCGATGCCGTGGACCACCATCTGCATGTTCATTCAAGAACCTCCGGAAGAGCTGATTCAGTGTGAGTACAATAACCGAAATGCTCCTGGAATGAAATAGCCCT
Organism: Candidatus Fermentibacteraceae bacterium; assembly: GCA_016936235.1. Classification (GTDB taxonomy): domain Bacteria; phylum Fermentibacterota; class Fermentibacteria; order Fermentibacterales; family JCC-6; genus Aegiribacteria. The sequence goes on from JAFGPK010000043.1 coordinate 25,085, forward strand.
GCGTACACGGCTGTACATGTACATCCTTATGGAATATTGTCGGTTCCTGCATGTATGAATGTACGGATGCGGAATCAGTAAATACCAGGATTGGGGATAACATGCTGGAAATGGTATTCGCCATCGCCCTCATGGACACGGTCATTGCCGTTCCTTCCGAGGGCACGGTCTACGTGCACGAGTGGGGCGTGGTCACTTTCACAGAGGCGAGCGTCGTCATCGGGGCGGATCCCGACATGGTCACGCTGGACCAGCCGTTCCCCCCGGACCACTTCGAGGACATGGTGGTAAGGGCGCCGGTTGTCTACTTCTACGGAGAGCCCTTTTCAGGTTCCTTCACGGTGAGTGTGAGGTCAGGCTCCTTCCTGGAAGCCTACCCGACACCCGGGGATGCCTCCCTGATTTCATCGCCCCCGTTCAGTGGAGCGTCGGCAAGGGCATCATGGCGCATAAACGGCACGTTCCCCGGTACGGACAGGGATGTTCCCTCTGTCGACGGCACGGTTTCCTGCGTCTCCGGGGAACTGCTGGAGCTCTGGCGCGAGCCCCCGTCCATGGTCCTGGAGTTCGGGGACGGCTCGAAGGAGGAGTTCGTCTACTACGAGTGCACCATGGCGCCTGAAGACGAGGATGCCTACGGCCCTGTGATCCTCGGGGACGAAGGAGCATCCCTGGATCCCGGTTACCGGGGTGAGCTTCTGAGGTTTGTCAGGACCGGGGATGGTGTGGAGATGGTGAACGGACCCGGTGAGGATGTGGTGGGCACGCTGTGCGAATGGGCCGGCGGCAGCATGAAGTCCCAGGAACTGGAAGCCTTGTGGGGCACATGGGAAGGCTGGATCTATGACGGCGCATGGCGGGGAGATACTCTCCTGGTCTTTCCCCTCCCGCTTTCCACCATTGATAACATCACAAGCATCCAGCTCATCACTGACGAATGGATGGACGTTGAGTATTCCCGGTTCTTCCTCGGGATGCTGAGCGAATAGCCGCCGATACGACGTAATGCCGGCCGGGGCGCTACTCCGATCCGGGTCTTTCGGTGTCCCTTACGACTATGGTGCACTTCGCCACCAGAGCGGCGATGGCTCCCACGGCGGCGTACGCCGGGATCAGCGCCACACCCAGCAGACCCATGGAAAGCGGGATCTCCAGAAGTGTCCTGCCCTTTTCGTTCAGAATGATGATATGTCTTACGTTTCCCTGGTGGACAAGCTCCTTCACCCGGGTAAGCAGTTCGCTCCCTGAAACATGGAAGACCTTCTCCTCGGATCCTTCATTCTTCGACATCAATCAACCTCCATATGATCGTAACCCATGGAATCAACTTCGACTTCCCTGCCCTGGAGCAGCACCGTAAGGTCACCGCTGCCGGATTCGGCCCTGCCCGCCCGAAGGCATCCGTACCCCGAGAGATCCAGCCCGGGCGGGGCTCCGATCAACAGGACGAAGTCCTCGCCGGCGGCCGAAGCTTCCAGAGGCCTTCCCCTCACGGATGAAAAGAAGATGGAACCCTCCAGCTCAAGTATTATATCAACGGCGCTCTCTTCGCAAAGATGCAGCGCTTCGGAAAACAGTCCGTCGGAAATGTCTATGGCGCACCTGACACCGGCTTCGCGGAGTTGCCACGACAAACTGAGCTGGGCTCTCGGACAGAGGAAGGCCCTGAGCTGGTCCGTGAATTCACCGTCAAACCTGCTATTCACCGGAGAGAGAGGGTCTCCCGACATCCCGCCAGCTTCAGTGAGGAGCCGTGGCGCGTCAAGGGCCCGGCCGACGAGACCCCCGGTCCAGAGAATATCACCGGGCATGAGGGAGGACCTCCTGAGAAGAGTCTCCGGATCATTCCCCTCACCGATGGCGGTGAGCGTGATACCGAAACTGGAACCCCTGACCGTCTCCCCTCCGGCGAGGACAACGTCATCCCTCTGCGCCAGTCCGCGGTAGAATGAAAGAAGCCAGTCAAGCTCCATCTCCGGATCAAGGCTGACAGCGGCGAAGACCCATCCGGTTCTGGCGCCCATGGCGGCGATGTCCGAAAGCGTCGCTTCCAGCAGCCTTCTGCCAAGCACCTGCGGCGGCGCCCACCATCTGTGGAAATGGGTTCCCTCGAAGAAACTGTCGGTGGTCACCACCGGACAGGCGATCGACTTGAGAACAGCGCTGTCGTCCCCTATGGCATCAAGACCCGGAATGGTTTCCCTGAGTCTCCTGATCACTTCACGCTCACCGAGTTCAAAAAGCCTTTGCCCCATCGAGGCCTATCTTTCCAGGATGACCTTCAGGTGCTCCTTGGCCAGATAGCTTCGATGTTCCGGGGCGGTAATGATCGAGTTCTCTATGCCCTCATCCCCTCCGTAGCATTCGCACTGCGCCTTCCCGGGGTCGATCATTCCCAGCGCCAGCTCCAGTGTTTTTCTGGCCCTCACTGTATTGACCTTAACGTTGGCCATGACGGTCTCGACTGAAACGTCATCCTCGGTCTCGTGCCACACATCGAAGTCTGTTATCATGCAGAGAGTGGCGTAGCACATACCCGCCTCCCTTGCCAGCTTTGCCTCGGGCAGGGCGGTCATGCCTATGATGGCATGCCCCTGGCTCCTGTAGACCATGCTCTCCGCCCTGGTGGAGAAGGCCGGGCCCTCCATGCAGACCAGTGTGCCTCCGAAGTGAACAGTCGCGCCCGTCTTCTCTGAAGCGCTGTGGAGTATTCGGGAGAGTTCCCCGCAGAACGGATCACCGAAACCTATATGACCCACCATTCCACCGCCGAAATATGTGGAGCGCCTGATGCCCTTGGTCCTGTCGAATATCTGGTCGGGTATTACGAAATGCCTCGGGTGATACTTCTCCTGCAGACTTCCCACGGCGGAAACCGAGATCAGCTGCCTCACGCCGACATGCTTCAGGGCGTAGATGTTGGCGGCATAGGGAACTTCAGAGGGCGACAGAGTATGCCCTTCGCCGTGCCTTGGCAGGAAGACCAGGGGGACGCCGTTGTAATCGGCCATGATCAGAGGTGCGGATGGTTTTCCGAAGGGTGTATCCAAGTTCATTCTCTGGTGGATCCTGACCCCTTCGAAGGTGTAGATTCCCGAACCTCCAATAACGCCGATACGATTGTCCATTTTCGTCCCCTCTATGAATGAGATGCCTCGAAGTATGTGTTATATATACTCTCGACACCGGTGGAAGGGAAATCATACCAGACATGGACGGCGAAGGTTCGATGAAGAAGACAGAGCTTACCGGGCTGACTTTCAGAGAACTTCGGGACTGGACTACGGGTGAGATGGGAATGAGGCCCTACCGGGCGGGTCAGCTGTTCACCTGGGTCCACAGGAGGAGAGTCGGATCCTTCGATGACATGACGGACATCTCCCTGGATGCGAGAGCACAGCTTGACGGCAGGGCGAAACTCACCAGGCTCGTCACCGTGAACACTCTTTCCGCCGTTGACGGTACGGTGAAGCACTGTTTCGTCCTTGATGACGATGAGCACATCGAATCGGTGCTCATACCCGACGAACCCAGGCTGACCGCCTGTCTTTCGACCCAGGTGGGCTGCAAATGCGGCTGCATCTTCTGCCAGACAGGTCTGGCCGGATTCAGGAGGGATCTTTCGGCAGCCGAGATGGTGGCCCAGCTCTATGCACTGCAGGACTTCACGGACCAGCGGATATCCAACGTCGTGTTCATGGGAATGGGGGAACCCCTGGATAATTTCCGTAACCTGGAAGACGCTCTGTCGATCATCAGTGATGACAGGGGGATCTGCATAGGTGCCAGAAAGATAACGGTTTCGACCATAGGGCTTCCTGGCGGTATTGCCAGGCTTGCGGGTCTGGAGGGTCAGTACGGTCTGGCGGTCTCGCTCCACAGCGCGGTTCCAGCCACTAGAAGAAAACTGGTTCCGGCTTCACGGGCACTGTCCCTGAAGGAGCTGAAACACGACCTTCTGCTGTACAATGAGATGACAGGCAGAAGGGTTACGCTGGAATACTGCCTCATATCAGGCCTGAACGACTCCATTTCGGAAGCTGCCGCCCTTGCCGGCTTCTGCGCGGACATCCAGTGCAAGATAAACCTGCTTGTCTACAATCCCGTGAAGGGAATGGACCTTCACAGGCCGGGACCCGCAGAGGTGGAGAAGTTCATGGAGTACCTTTACCCCAGATGTCAGGCCGTGACCCTAAGGCGATCGAGGGGAAGCGATATTGCCGCTGCCTGCGGTCAGCTGGGCGCCTCTAGAATGTTACCGAACAGGTGAGCCTAAGCCCGGTGAGGTCTTTTCCCTCTTCAGCCAGTGTCGAACCCGTACCGACCCACTCGGGCGATACCACCAGGTCCAGGGAGGCGGAACCTCCCAGGCCGACCCTGGCGCCCACTTCAGCACCTATCACTCCGGCCCCTGTGTTCGTCTTCTCCTGGGTTCCCGCGGGGTTGTCCCACAGAAGCATTCCGCCCCCGTAGATTCCCAGAAGGGGCTCAATACCCCTCGGACCCGCGAACCTCCTGTACATCGGGTAAATCCGGTAGCCCACAGTCAGAGGGATGGCGGAGATGCCGTCGAATGCACTCCTGTCCGAACCCGCGCTGAGGTAGCCGGCCTCGATGATGAACACGTTCCCCAGGGAAGGCGGTATCTGGACTGAAGCCACGAAGGCGGGTCCGGGGGTGAGCTGGGCATCGGAGTCGAGCAGCGCCGGCATCCAGACCCCGGCCCCTACGGAGAATTCCAGGTCGCCCCTCTCTTCAGCCGAGGACAGACAGGCAAGCAATACGATCATCATTATCGCTGCTTTCATGATCAACTCCCAACTATCGGTATGAGGTAATCAAAGTACACATATGATCAACGCGAAACCTTAACCCGTCAGAACTCAATGCCTTTCCTTGCCTGAAGACCCTCGGTAGCGTAGTAGTGCTTCACTTCCCTCATCTCGGTGACCAGGTCAGCCGCCCGCACGAATGAATCAGGGGCGCAACGGCCTGTAATAACCAGCTCCAGCTCTTCGGGCCTTTCCCCTATGAGTTCCATCACGTCGGCTTCCCCCAGCAGCCCGAGATGGACCGTGACGCTGAGCTCGTCCGCCACCACCATCCCGTACTCACCGGAAGACATGGCCCTGCGGATGCTCATGAGACCCCGGCGGGCCCTGTCAATGTCATCAATGTCAGGTTTCTCCCCCCTGCAGAGGAGTCTCGGAGAGCCGAACTGCTCGATGGTGATCAGACCAGGAAAGTGGTCCGGGAGTTCCAGCTCTGAATATACGGTGCCCTTCATGAACTGCCCGATGTAGACCCTCATGCCCGAGCAGGCCGCCCTAACGGCAAGCCCTATGGCGGCCGTGGTCTTTCCCTTTCCGTTGCCTGTATAAAGCTGGAGCCTGCCCTTCATGCTCACATCCCTCCAGATGTAAGATATAGCTTCACGACTGTCCGGGGAAGTGGTTCGGGGAATCGGCCCGGCGCAGTTTCACTTGACACGATGACAGGGTGACTTTCTAGTATGCGATACCTTTGCAGTGATGGGGGCTTTGCGTTTTGAACCCGCTCATCCCGCCGGATATCAGCGTCATCAGAGAGGGGAAATGGTCCTTCCGGGGGTCACTCCTCCTGGCCGACATATCCGGCTTCAGCAGTCTGACCGGCAAACTGGCCCTTCACGGCAAGAGGGGCACCGAGGAACTCTCGGAGATACTCAACACATTCTTCAGCAGCATGTACGGCATTGTCAGGGAGCATGGAGGTTTCGTCCTGTCCTCAGCGGGGGATTCCATGCTGGTCCGTTTCCCCGAGGGATCGGACCCTGCCGTATGCGCCGGCAGGATGATGGACAGGATGAGGTCCCTCGGGCGCCTGGAGACCATCGCGGGTGAATTCGACCTGGACATCAAGGTAGTCATCGGGCACGGAAACTGGGGAGAGCTCGTGATAGGGGACACCGAAGACGCCCACCTGTTCCTCGCAGGCGACCTCGTCGCCGGAATGGCCGTGGCGGAGGAATCCGCCCTTCGAGGGGAGACGGTCTCGGTAAGTTCGGCTCTCGAGTTCCGTGCGCCCTTCGGCAAACCTCAGAGCTTTCCTGACGAAGCCTTCTACATTCAGGGGACGGAGACCATGCCCGGGGAGCACAGGTCGATCTCCGCCATCTTCGTCAACGTTACGGGATACGATCCGTCCGATCCTCCGCTGGAAAGCATCAGGGATCTCTTCCTGGACATATCCAAGACAGCGGGGAAGCACGGCGGGGTTGTCCAGATGGTTGACAACATGCTGCCTGGAGGATGCAGGATGTTTCTGCTCTTCGGCGCTCCCAGGTCCTACGGGAACGACCTCGTCCATGCCGTGATGGCGGGTATGGAGATAAGGGACCGGATCAAGTCCCTCTCGGGACTGCAGGCCAGTATGGGGATGGACGAGGGCTACGCCTTTGCCGGGGTCATCGGCAGTCCCTGGCGCAGGCACTATACGGTCATTGGAGACGTCGTGAACACCGCTGCGGGCATAGCCGATTCAGTCGATGCAGGCCTTCTGGGAGTCTCCGACAGGGTCTTCAGGATGTCGAGGAACGATTTCCTCTTCAGTGAGATGGGAATCGTACGGTTGAGGGGAGGTGAGAGAGCCCTCAGACTGTTCTCCCCGGTCTCCAGAAGGTCCGCCCCGGTGTACAGCTGCAGTTTCGTGGGCAGGAAGAGGGAAACCATGGAACTCATGGACTGTGTCCTTTCGGGAAGCTGTCTGAGGCTGCTGGAGGGCGAAGCCGGCATCGGGAAGACCAGGTTCCTGGAAAGACTCTCCATGATGCTCACGGCCAGGGGGGTCACCGTTCTCTCCGGAACATCCCTGGAACAGGGACAGACCAACGGGATCTTCGCCTCGCTGGTGGGTGATATGGCGGGGATGCTGGAGGGGGATTCCCAGTCGGTAAGGAAGAGCAGGCTATGGAACCTGGTCAACGACCTGGAGGATTCGTCCGGCACTCTTTCGCGCCGTGAGGCCTTTTTAGGGCGAATGCTCTTCTCCATCGACTATCCCGATTCGGATTACGGACGACTTCCGCCGAGGCTGAGGAGAGAAAACCTCATCGACGGCGTCTGTGACCTCATAACGGCCAGGCCAGGTCATACATGCGTGATCCTGGACGATCTTCACAACTGCACGGACGAGGACCTGCAGGCGGTGGAATACATATGCAGGAAAGTGATGGAGCAGTCCCGCGCGGATGTATCGTTCCTCCTTTCCAGGAGACCGGATGAGAGACCCCTGCTCCGGTCGGGAGAGCCTGTCGCGGACCTGATGACCCTCAGCAGCCTGGACAGAGAGTCCATGGACGAACTCATGCTGGATATCCTTGACGGCAGTCCCATGAACGAGGACCTGGAGGGACTCATAAGGAACAGGACTGAGGGCAATCCCTTCTACCTCATGCAGTTTCTCATGTACCTTTTGGAAGAGGGTCTGATAGCCCTGAAGGATGGAAGATGGTGCCGGACCGAGGATTACAGCGACGAGAAACTGCCCGGAAACATCTTTTCGATGATAATGGCGAGGATAGACAGGCTGGAGAAACAGGCCAAGGAGAGCCTGAGGATAGGAAGTGTGATGGGTCTCCGGTTCGATGAGGAGATAGTGAGGCGGGTGGCCGGCAGGGATGTTCACTCGAGCCTGTCCGAATGCAGTGACGCCGGTCTGACTTACAGGTCCGAGATCAGGGCCCTGGAATTCGTCTTCTCACACACCCTGATCAAGGACGTCACCTACGATTCAATCCTGAGAAAACGGAGGAAGCAGATCCACGGAGCCATAGGCGGCATCCTCGAGGAGATTCATTCCGACGATATCGAGACCATCTGTCCTGTTCTGGCATACCATTTTCTGACGGCCGAGATCTGGCCTCGAGCGGTGGATTACAATATCATGGCCGGAGAAAAGGCCTGGTCCGAGTACAGGAATCAGAACGCGATACAGCACTACCGGAGAGCCGTAGGGATACTGGAGGACCACACGGATGTTTCCCCGGAAAAACTCGCCGAATGCTACAGGGAGCTGGGCAGGATACATGACCGTCTCGGACTCTATGACAAAGCTATTGAGTTCTACGACCTTGCCCTTGGCTCGGTTACCGATGCCGACGCGAAGGGAGACGTCTCATTGCTCAAGGCCGACATCCTGTACACCATGGGGCAGGTGGATGAGTCCCTTTCCATGCTCGACGACATTCAGGAGATGCTTGGCGGGTCAGGAAGGGAGCATCCTCTGCTTCTTATCCGCATCGAGTGTTTCAGGGCGTGGGCCTACTGCGTCATAGGAAGGATCGATGCCGCCATGGAAAAGGCTCTGGAGGCGGTGGAGCTGTCCGAGTCCCTCACCGGCTTCCCGGAAAGGGAGCGTGATCACCGGAGAGGCTTCACCTACAACACACTTGCCACGGTTCACTGGGGAAACGGCGATTACGCCAGCGCACGGGATTATTACCAGAAGGCCCTTGCCATAGCCGGTCAGCAGGACATGAAGAGGGAGATGGCCGTCACCTGCGGGAACATAGGGCTGGTTTCCCAGAAGATGGGCAGGCTGGACGAGGCGGTGGACTCCTTCAGGATGCAGCATTCCCTGGCCGGGGAGATAGGCGATAAGCTGATACTGCTCACTTCCAACGGCTCTCTTTCAACCGCCTACAGTTCTCTTGGCATGCTGGGCGAGGCCCTGGAGACCGCGGAGACCTACCGCAGACAGGCAGAGGAGCTGCCGGCAATGCAGGATGTCCTGCTGGCGCACATACAGCTCGGGATCATCAACCTTGCCCTCGGAAGGGACTCCGTCGCATTTGAGTACGCCGAAAAGGCACTGGACCTTCCCGGCAGCTCATCCTTCGAGAGGGAAAGGACCAACGCGCTTCTGCTGAAGGGCATGATCCTCATGGAAGGCGGCGATGACGAAGGAGCCGTGAAGCTGCTCAACCGCGCGGAGGCACTCGCGAGGGGTCTCCATTCCAAGAGTCTCCTCATGAACGTGCTCACGGCCCTGATATATCACAGGGCGGCGACCTCCAGCCCGGACGGCGTGATGGAGATGCTGAAAGAGGCGGAGGGACTGGTGGAGGAAATGGGTGTGGTCACCGGAGCTGGACGGATCAGTATTCTCCGGGGCAGGGCCCTTCTCCTTGGCGGCCGGAGATCGGATTCCATCGTTGAGACCGAGAACGCCATGGCGATCTTCAGTGAGCACGGGCTCAAACCCGCACTGGCCGATACCCTGGACTTCAGGTGCTCCCTCTTCGGCCCGGAAGAGTCATTGACGGCGGAGGAGGCCGCCGGCCGTGATAAGCTGTCCTCAAGGCTCGATGAACTCGAAAGGGATATGGGGATCAGGACCCGCAGAAGGAGCGCGGTACTTCAGATCCTGTAGGACCGGACGAAGGGGAAAGAAGGATCTGTGCGAGCGGGGGCTTGCCCGGTATCAGTACCTGTCCAGGTACCTGTCTATCTCCCAGTTGTGGATGACCCTTATGTACTCGTCCCATTCACGCCTCTTGTTGAACATGAAGTGACTGAAGATGTGCTCTCCCATGGCTTCCCGCAGGACAGCGTCCCTCTCAAGCAGATTCAGGGCTTCGAACAGGTTCGAGGGCAGCTGGAATATCTTCAACCGGCGCTTCTCCCGCATGCTCATCTGGAAAATGTTCCTGTTCACCGGTTCGCCGCAGTCCATGCCGTTCCTAATGCCGTCGAGACCCGCGGCAAGAAGAACGGTGAGGGCAAGGTATGGATTGCAGGAAGGATCCGGGACCCTGACTTCGCATCTGGTCTCAGTCCCTTTCTTCGCCGGAACCCTTATCAGGGGTGAACGGTTCTTCTCGGACCAGGCCACGTTGACCGGGGCCTCGTAGCCGGGCACGAGGCGCTTGTAGGAATTCACCAGCGGGTTGGTCACCGCCACAAGTGCCCGGGCATGGTTCAGGAGTCCCGCGATGAATCCCCTGGCGGTCTTCGACAGGCCGTTCCTTCCGTCCGGGTCGTCGAAGGCGTTCTCCCCTTCCGGGGAGAGCAGGGACATGTTCATGTGCATTCCCGAACCGGCCACGTCCGAAAGGGGCTTGGGCATGAAAGTCGCATGAAGACCGTGAGCCAGCGCCACTTTCTTCACTACGAAACGGAAGGTGACTATGTTGTCCGCGGTTGTGACGGCATCGGCGTACCTGAAATCGATCTCGTGCTGACCGGGAGCGACCTCGTGGTGGGCAGCCTCCACCTCGTATCCCATGGATTCCAGGACCATTGCGATGTCCCTTCTGGCCTCCTCCCCCCTGTCCACGGGTGACAGGTCGAAGTAGCCGCCTCTGTCATGGGTACGGGTCAGGGGGTAACCGGAGTCGTCCACCTGGAACAGGAAGAATTCAGCCTCAGGGCCGGCCATCACCCGGAATCCCAGATCTTCCGCCAGTCCCAGCTGTTTCTTGAGCAGCGTCCTCGGACATCCTGCGAAGGGATTGCCGTCGGGATCGACAACATCGCAGATAAGCCTGCCGACCTTTCCATGGTCCGTCTCCCACGGGAATACCGCGAAGGTCCCCAGTTCAGGGACTAGGACCATGTCGGATTCCTCGATCCTGGTGAAACCCTCGATGGACGAGCCATCGAACATCACCTGGCCTTCCAGCGCCTTTGTGAACTGGCTCTCGGGAACTTCGACGTTCTTAATTATTCCGTCTATGTCCGTGAACTGGAGCCTGAGGAAATGAACGTTCTCCTGCCTGCAGCGCGACAGCACCGTTTCAGCGATATTGGCCATATGAAACCCCTCCTCGTGTCAATATGCGATTCTTGTGCCGGTTCTCGCCGATCATGGCCTGGATGGCAGCAATTCCACGTCAGATAATAATTCACCGCATGAACGATGAGAACGCCCGCATGCCGGGAAACCCCTGATCATTACGGGATGGGGAGCCGGGTTCAGCTGACCGCCGGACCCGCAGGCTCAATCAACGACTCTGGGACACTCCATGGCGATCTCCGGGGATATTCCCTTGTCTCCGTAAGCCCTGTCGAAATGGGTCCTGAACTCCGCCGCCAGTCTGTTCGCCCTTGCCAGGTAAGCTTTCCCGTCATCCCATGTGTTCACGGGGTCCAGGATGGTCTGATCCGGAAGCCCGGGGCAGGAATCGGGGACCATTACCCTGAATACCGGGTCCTGATGGTACCCGACCTCGCTCAGCCTCCCTGTAAGCACGGCGTCCACCATCATCCTGGTGAGGGGAAGGTCGATCCTGGACCCTACGCCGTAGGGACCTCCGCTCCAGCCGGTGTTGACAAGGTACACTTCGGTGCCGTACCGCTCCATTCTTTCGCCGAGCATCGATGCGTAGACATCAGGGTTCCTTGGCATGAACGGCGCCCCAAAGAACCTGCTGAAGGTGCTGACGGGCTCTGTCACCCCGGTCTCCGTTCCCGCAAGCTTGCTGGTGTAGCCCATGAGGAACCAGAACATCGCCTGGCCTCGGTTCAGCCTGGAGACGGGAGGTATCACTCCGTTGGCGTCGGCGGTCAGGAACAGGATCGTGGATGGATGACCGGCCCGGGAGGACTCCTTTGTGTTGGTCAGGTAGCGGAGCGGGTAGGATCCTCTCGAATTCGGCGTCAGCCTTTCGTCGAAGAGGTCGAAGCGCCCATCGGGGTACATCATGGTATTCTCTATTATGGCGCCGTGGCTGAGCCAGTCGTCTCTGTGGAAGCAGGCGTTGTATATCTCGGGCTCCTTCTCCGAGCTGAGGTTGATGAGCTTGGCGTAGCATCCGTTCTCGAAATTCGCTATGCCCTCATCTCCCCATCCGTGTTCATCATCGCCCAGAAGAGCCCTGGAGGGATCAGCCGAGAGAGTGGTCTTGCCGGTTCCGGACAGACCCAGCAGAAGCGCGCTTCTGCCATCCTCGCCCTCGTTGGCGCTGCAATGCAGGGGAAGGATATCCTGCGCGGGAAGTATGTAGTTCATGACGGTAAAGATGAGCTTCTTCACGCTTCCGCCGTAGGCGGAACCGTAGACTATGCCCATCGAACGGTCCATGTCCATGGCCACGATCATGGTGGAAGTGTGGCCCAGTCTGGGGTCGACCCTGATTCGACCTTCGTACCTGTCCGGATCAAGCTTGTGATACGGAAGGACCAGAAGCGTGAAATGGGATTGCGCGAAGCAGGAGCCCCGGGCGATGTCGCCGTCCCACGGGCGGAACATGTTGTCCGTGAAGAGGGCGGGAAGAGCCATGTCCGAAATGGTGTGGACCGGAAGGGCGTAAGCCGGATCGGCTCCCACGAGCCTGTCCGTAACAAAAACCTCCGGAACCCCTTTCAGCTCCCTCAGAGCGTCCTCGAAAACCATATCGAAGGTCTCCTCGTCGATGGGGATGTTGTTCGGACTTGTCCAGTCGATGGTGTCGCTGCTGGAGTCCCTTCTTACGACGACGGTGTCCTTGGGGCTCCGACCGGTGGACTCCGTTGGCGTCCAGGTGGAAAGGGCGCCGCAGTCGCTGACCACAGCCTCTCCACGCTCCACGGACTTGCGGATCATCTCGCTCCTGGGGATATTGCGGTACACGCTCCCCCTTGCGTCGAGAGCATCTGATATCCTCTTCTGAAGGCTCATATGATACCTTTCCGGCAGTAATGTCAAAGCTGTGGACTCACAGGTTCAGTAAGATACTCCATGGATGCGGATTCAGCCAGTTTCCACTGAAATCTTCCATCGGACGAGGAAACCGCTTATGTTCCTCCGATGAAAGGGGTACAATCTGAAACGCTTCCTGAAGCTCTCGACGGAGAACGCCTGGTGCCTTTACGACTGGGGCAATTCCGCCTTCGTCACCACCATAGTGGCTGCGGTGCTTCCAGTCTATTTCGCCGAGACCGTGTGCGGTGACAGCACTGTAAGCTGGTCCCTTCTCGGCATCGGCATCTCCAGCAACGCCACGTCCCTCTGGGGCTATGCCATGGCGGCCGCTGCGCTCATCGTGGCGCTTACGGCTCCCGTGCTGGGCGCCGCGGCGGACGCGGGCGGGCGCAGGAAGCAGTTCCTGGGGGCGATGACCCTCCTGGGCATCATCGCCGCCGGCCTCCTCTCACTCGCGGGTCCCGGAGACATCTGGCCTGTGCTTGGCCTCCTGGTGGCGGGTCAGGTGGGATTCGCCGGCGCCAATGTTTTCTACAACTCCCTCCTTGTCTCGGCGGTCGAACCCGGCAGAAGGGACCTGATCTCCGCAAGAGGCTACGCATTCGGGTACCTGGGCGGCGGAATACTCCTCGCCGTGAACCTGTTGATGATAAAGAAACCTCAGATATTCGGCCTGGCCGATGCCTCCGTGTCCATCAGGCTGGTCTTCCTCAGCGTTGCAGCCTGGTGGACGCTGTTCTCGATACCCCTGTTCCTGAAGGTACCTGAAGGGCCGTCTGGAAATGCAGGGACTCTATACGGTTCCATCCGAACAGGATTCGCCGCCCTGTCCTCCACCTTCCGTCACATCAGGACCAGGCGAAGCATCTTCAGGTTCCTGCTGGCTTTCCTTCTTTACAACGACGGTGTCCAGACGGTCATCATGATGGCCACCGTATACGGCAAGGCCGAACTGGGGCTCAGCTCGGGTCATCTGATCGGAGCCCTGCTCCTGACGCAGCTGGTGGGCGTACCGGGAAGTCTCGCCTTCGGATGGCTGGCCGAGAGGTTCGGTTCCAGGAGGATGATATACACGGGCATCGCAGGGTACATCTGCATAGTGACATACGCTTTCTGGATGAAGACCGCCATGGACTTCTGGATACTCGCAGGTTCCGTAGCCCTCTTCATGGGCGGGATACAGGCTGTCAGCAGGAGTTACTATTCCAGAATGATCCCCAGGGGTATGAACGCTGAGTATTTCGGCTTCTTCTCCATCTCTCAGCGATTTGCAAGTATATTCGGACCGTTGATGTTCGCTGCAGTGAACGATATCACAGGGAGTTCCAGGCTCTCCATACTGTCGCTGCTGGTTCTTTTCATCTCCGGAGGCATCATCCTCCGGACGGTGGAGGACCCGGCCGGAGAGAATCCGGCCGGAGATTGTCCGGACGGAGAGGTATGATCATAGCACCCGTGCTGCTGGGCATGCTGCTGCTGGAAGAGATCCTTCACAGGCTCAACAGGGGAACGATCTTCACTAACGTGGACCTTGCGGGAGAGTCTGTGGAAAACCTGGAGAGCGGGGAACAGGGAAGACTGACCAGGATACTGTCCTGGATAAGACTGACCCAGCTCTTCCTCTTCGGTTTCCTGTTCGCCTATGTGGCAGCCAGCTCGGGAGTAAGGCTGATGTATACACCGGCGGGACAGCTTTCCGGCCTTCTTCTTCTCACGCAGGTGGTCCGAATACTGAACAGGAAGGTCATAAACCAGTGGGCCGTACTTGGAATAACCGTGGTCCTGCAGGGTTTTCTGCTTGTTCTCCTGATCCTCGCGGGACTGGGTCCGGGCGGTCC
>JAFGPK010000044.1 GCA_016936235.1 Candidatus Fermentibacteraceae bacterium
CGCGGAAGAGATAGAAGTAAGCGTCGGACCCATGGTCTCGAACCTGGCGCCGGTGGATATCGACTACGAGAACAGGTTCCTCACGCCTGGAACCTCCGTCGGTCTGGCCGTGGACATCGATGCTCCCGGCATACTCGACTTCAGGATAACGGGGGAGTACTTCTGGAAGAACTCCTCACCCACCGGATGGGACGGGGAGGTCAGCGCGGTCCTGGTCTCGGTGATGCCCATAGTGGAGCATGAGCTCTTCAGCAGGTTCCATGTCTTTGCGGGCGCCGGCGGAGTCTACATCTCGGGCGATTACAGCGGGACGAACGATTTCGGAGAGTACGTGGAGGCGGAGGGAAGCTCCGCCGGTTTCATGCTTTCCTTCGGAACCGAAGTCACCCTTGCCGGACCGGTAGCCGGAAGACTGGAGTACAGGAGATCCTTTGCCGACTTCAAGACCGACAACGCCGTCATAGACGGGCAGGAGTCATCCGTATACCCCGCGGCCGAAGCTGACCTGGGCAGCTCCCAGTTCTGCATCACGTTCCCCGTGAGCCTCTTCGGCGGTCAGGAGTCGATCTTCTGAAATTATTGACGACCATGGTGATTTTAGATAGTTTCCATGGCTCCGGAGCCGGCGTAGCTCAGCTGGCAGAGCAGCGCATTCGTAATGCGCAGGTCAACGGTTCGATCCCGTTCGCCGGCTCCACTCCACCATCCAGGGAAGTCCAATGAAACCGATAATCAGCGGCTCCGGCATCAGGGGTATCTTCGGTCGATCCCTCACGGTGGGTGACGCTGCGGGTTTCGCCGCAGCCTTCGGAATCCTCTGCGGCAGGGGTCCCGTCGTCGTGGGACGCGACACCAGGAGAAGCGGCCCCGCCGTTCTCTCGGCAGTGTCCGCGGGTCTCATGTCGGTGGGCTGCGACCCGCTCGACCTTGGCATAGTGACCACTCCCACCGTCCAGCTGGAAACCATGGGCGAGGGGAAAATGGGCGGGATAGCGATAACTTCCAGCCACAATCCAGGTGAATGGAACGCGCTCAAGCTCATCGGCCCTGACGGCGTCTTCCTCAGGACGGGTCCCAGGGAAAGGCTGATGGAGATACTCCGTGAAGGCGCCGGCCATGAGGACTACAGGGGAGTGGGACTGCCGGGGATCCTGGAAGGAGCGCTGGAAAGGCACGTCGAAGGGATCCTGCGGCTTCCGATTGTCATCCCGCGGGGGCGCCCGGTCAGGGTCGTCCTGGACGTCACCGGAGGTACCGCGGCATCCTTCGCGCCCATGCTGATGGAGAGGATGGATGTCGACTTCTCCGTGATCAATCCGAAGATGACCCCGCTGGGGGACTTCCCCAGGACCGCCGAACCCACCGTGGAAAGCCTGGGACAGCTGTCCGGGGCGGTTATTGAGCGGGAGGCCGATATGGGCTTCGCTTTCGATCCCGACGGGGACAGACTTGCCATGGTGGACGAGAGGGGCAGGATCATCGGTGAGGACCATACCGTTGCCCTTGCCATCGATTACGTTCTGGAGAGAAGACCCGGACCCGCCGTGGTGAACCTCTCGACCTCCATGCTGGCCGAGGACGCCGCCCGGAAACACGGATGCCGCCTTTACCGCAGCCCTGTTGGCGAGGTCAACGTCGTGGAGGAGATGGAGACGAGGGAGGCCACCATAGGAGGGGAGGGAAACGGCGGCGTGATAGACAGGACCTTTCACCCGGGACGCGACAGCGGCGTTGCCATGGCCTTCGCGGTTTCCATGCTTCGGGCCAGGAAAGGTCTGTCTCTCGGAGAATGGGCCGACGGTTTCAGGAGTTATACGATGCTGAAGACCAAGGTGCCCTTCGGTGGGGAATTCGGGGACCTCAGAAAGCTGCTGCTGGACGCATGCGGTATTCCGGACGACACCCGCGACGGTATCTGGTACCGGCGGCCCGGCGGCTGGATGCACATAAGGCCTTCTGGTACCGAACCGGTAGTGAGGTTCATTGCGGAAAACTCTGACAGCGATTACATTGAGAATGATCTCAGGATATTCAAAGAAGCGATGGAGAACCTATGTGTGGAATAGTGGGCTATGTGGGCCACAGGTCTGCCAGGGAGATACTCCTGGCGGGACTGAAACGCCTTGAATACAGGGGCTATGATTCCGCAGGCTACGCCCTTCAGGGCAGCGGTAACCTGCTGATCAAGAAATGCGCCGGCAGGGTCAGCGACCTCGAGAACCTCGAAGACGAGGATGCTTCTTCCTCCACTGTGGGGATAGCTCACACCCGCTGGGCCACACATGGAGAACCGTCCCATGTGAACGCCCACCCGCATTTCGACCGCGACATGAGGATAGCGGTGGTGCACAACGGTATCATCGAGAACTACAAGAGCCTCAGGCAGGAACTCATTGATCTGGGCATGGAGTTCGAATCCCAGACCGATTCCGAGGTGCTGCCGAAGCTGATCAGCCTGGAGGTGTCCAGAGGCAAGAACCTCTTCCAGGCGGTGAAGGACTCGCTCCGGAGGGTGCACGGCGCCTACGGCATAGCGGTCATATCCGCGGATGAACCCGACACCCTGGTCGCAGCCAGGTACGGAAGCCCCCTGGTGGCCGGTATAGGAGAGGACGAGTACTTCGTAGCCAGCGATGTCGCGGCCATTGTCGCCCACACCAGGGATGTCATCTACCTGGACGAGGGCGAGGTCATCGAGGTCAACCTGAAGGGGATCCAGTCGGACAACGGCCATCCCTCGCTCATCAGGGAGCGGATCGAATACGTGGACTGGGACATCTCCGACATCGAGAAGGACGGCTATCCGCACTTCATGCTCAAGGAGATCTGCAGCCAGCCGGAATCGATGACCAACGCCTTCAGGGGGAGGCTGGACCTTGAGCAGGGAACGGCTCATCTGGGCGGACTTCAGATGACGGAAGAGGACATGCGCTCCATCGGACGAATAGTGATCACCGCATGCGGAACCTCATGGCACGCTGCCCTGATCGGAAAGTACCTCATAGAGTCCTTCGCCAGGATTCCCGTGGAGGTCGAGTACGCTTCTGAGTTCAGGTACCGCGATCCCGTCATCACGCCTGAGACAGTGATGATCGTCATCAGTCAGAGCGGCGAGACCGCGGATACCCTGGCCGCCCTGAGACTGGCCAGGGAGAGGAAGTGCCGCACGCTTGGCATCGTGAACGTGGTGGGTTCAACAATTGCCAGGGAGACCGATGCCGGTGTCTACATCCATGCCGGTCCCGAGATAGGCGTGGCGTCCACCAAGGCCTTCACATCCCAGGTGATGGCGCTCATACTCATCTCGCTGGCATTCGGAAGGGCGAGGAG
>JAFGPK010000045.1 GCA_016936235.1 Candidatus Fermentibacteraceae bacterium
GACGACGTCATTATTCCATCCAACACGAGGTTCCGTATCATCAAGGCCCTGGAGATGCTGGCCGGCAAGCGTCAGACCATCCCTCCGAAGAAGCACGGGAACATACCGCTATGAACCCGCAGCTGATCATCCGGTGCGTTATCTCAGCGCAGGGCACGGGTGATATGGGCAACGGGCTTGGAATTGCGCTGGTCGGGATGGTAGCCGTTTTCACCGGACTGGTTGTCCTGGCCCTGGCGCTTCCCGTCCTGGAGAACTGGGTGGAGAAGAAACTGGGTGCGGGCGGAAATGCCAGGGGAGGGGAAGCTTCATCAGACTGCCGTCCGAGACCCCTGAGCCATGAGGAAGTGGTGGCCGTCAGCGCCGCCGTCCACGCCCATTTCTGCCTCCTGGACCAGATGGAGAACATGAAGCTGACATGGGAGACCTACGAGAAGCCATACACGCCCTGGAGACTTGCCGGACGGGCAGAACTCCTCCAGGAGCGGGGATCACTTCAGAACAGGAGCAGGAGTCGCTGATATGCCTGAGTACAAGATTACGGTCAACGGTAATACCTACACCGTGAACATCGGCAGGATAACCGATGACTCGGTGGAAGTGACCCTTGACGGGAGGACCTATCAGGTCGCTGTGGAGGCTCCCATGAAGAAAGCCTCCAAAACGCCTGTTCTGTCAAGGAAGCATGAGGTGGTGAACGCTGCCGAGGTCCCTGACAGGACATCCCCCCCGGGGGCGGCCATGGACAGCGGAACTGTGGTGGCCCCGCTTCCCGGTCTGATACTCAAGCTCATGGTAAGGGAAGGGGATACTGTCAGCGAGGGTCAGCCCGTGGCCATAATGGAGGCGATGAAGATGGAGAACGAAATCGAGGCTCCCGTCTCCGGCAGGGTCATCCAGCTCATGGCGAAAGAGGGAGAGAACGTCCTCGAGAACGCTGTGATAATGAAAATCGGAGGCTGACACATGTCCTTCTCCTCACAACTGGCGATCTGGATCACCGGAGGCCTTCAGGGGGGCAGGCTCGATCTGTTGTCCTACCTTGGGGATACCGGCTTCGGCCAGGTGGAGCCGGGCAACATCATCATGATACTGGTCGGGCTTGCGATGATATATCTGGCCGTGAAGAAGGATTACGAGCCTCTCCTCCTGGTCCCCATCGGATTCGGCATCATCGCCGGCAACATTCCCTACAATCCCGAGCTGATGCCCATAGGCTATCAGGACATCCTGGGTGGGCAGCAGTCCGTGTTCAGCCTTTTCTACTTCGGGGTAAAGAGCGGTCTGTTCCCTCCCCTGATATTCCTGGGCATCGGCGCCATGACCGATTTCAGCGCCCTGCTGTCGAATCCGAAGCTGCTGCTGCTGGGGGCGGCGGCGCAGGTGGGCATATTCCTCACCCTTCTTGGCTCGCTGCTCCTGGGCTTCGACCTTCAGGAAGCCGCATCAATAGGCATCATCGGAGGGGCCGACGGGCCGACCGCCATATTCGTGGCCAGCCAGATGTCGCCCACTCTCCTCGGGGCCATCGCGATCGCGGCATACTCCTACATGGGACTCGTGCCGGTGATACAGCCGCCGATAATGAGGCTCCTCACCACGAAGGAAGAGCGGAAGAGGAGGATGAAGGCCGTCCGGAAGGTATCGCAGACGGAGAAGATCCTGTTCCCCATCATTGCCTTCATGGTCACTGCCTTCATCGCCCCCGGGGCCATCACGCTTCTTGGCATGCTGTTCTTCGGCAATCTGCTGAAGGAGTGCGGTGTGACCGACAGGCTGGCCAAGAGCGCCCAGGGAACCCTCAACAACATTGTAGTCATACTCCTTGGATTCTCCGTGGGCACCAGCACCCAGGCAAGCTATTTCCTGACCTTCGATTCCCTCAAGATATTCATCCTCGGCGCCGTGAGCTTCGCCATCGCCACCGCAGGAGGGGTCCTGTTCGCCAAGGTGATGAACCTGTTCCTCAGGGGTGACAACAAGATAAACCCGCTGGTGGGGGCGGCCGGGGTCTCCGCGGTTCCCGATTCCGCGAGGGTTGTGGAAGTGGAGGGAAGGAAGTATGACAAGAACAACCACCTCCTCATGCACGCCATGGCCCCCAATGTGGCCGGGGTCATCGGCAGCGCCATCGCCGCCGGTGTACTCCTGAGCATAGTCCCCCACTAGAAAGGTGCTCTGATGCCTGGTACTGGAGAGTACGATTACCTTGTCACCGGTGGTGCCGGATTCATCGGGTCGCACCTCTGCGAACTGCTGCTTGCCAGGGGAGCCGGCGTCCTGGTCCTGGACGACCTCTCCACAGGCACCCTTTCCAATCTTGACGGATGTTCGGGTAACAGCCGCTTCCGGTTCGTGGTGGGATCTGTGCTTGATGAGGCCCTCACGAGGGGGCTTGTCAACCAGAGCAGGAAGGTCGTGCACCTCGCAGCCGCCGTGGGGGTGGAGAACATCATCCGCCAGCCTGTGGAGACCATCGAAACAAACGTGAAGGGCACGGAGAACGTTCTCATGGCCGCCCGCCCGGGTATGACACCGGTGTTCATAGCTTCCACGTCGGAGGTTTACGGCAAGAGCGAAAGCGTGCCCTTCAGGGAGGACGGCGACATCGTACTGGGGGCCACCAGCAGGAGCAGATGGAGCTACGCCTGTTCCAAGGCGGTGGACGAGTTCCTTGCCCTGGCATACTGGAAGGACAAGGGCCTGCCCGTGGTCATAGGCAGGCTTTTCAACACCGTCGGACCCAGGCAGTCCGGAAGGTACGGCATGGTCCTTCCGAGGTTCATAGAGCAAGCCCTTGCCGGCAGACCTTTGACGGTTTTCGGGGACGGCCGTCAAACCAGGTGCTTCAGCCTTGTTTACGAGATCGTGGATGCCATCGCGTCTCTCGTCGATAATCCCGAAGCGGTGGGTAAGGTCATCAACATAGGATCGACCCAGGAGATATCGATCAGGGAGCTGGCCGAGAAGGTCAGGCGGATCTCGGGCTCCGGTTCAGAGATCACTCTCATACCTTACGACGAGGCGTATCCCGATGACTTCGAGGATATGCGACGACGGGTACCTGACGTATCACTCCTGAGTTCCCTCATCGGAAAGGTCCCCGAAGCGGACATCGACACCATAATCCGGGAGATACTCGGGAGATAGGGCGGCTACTCCGGGACAGGCGGGACAGGGATTATGATCATCAGCGTGACGAGCCCGGCGAACCAGAGGCTCAAGGTCTCAAGGCAGCTTCATTCCAGGTCCGCTATCCTGAAGAACGGGCTCTTCCTCATGGAGGGTCCGAAGTTCGTATCCGACCAGCTGGAGAGGAGCCTGCCCGAGTGGATCCTTCTCTCCGTCGATGCCGGAGAAGAGGTCCGTGGGCTGGCCGGGAGGATCGTCTCCCTGGGGGTGGACGTGCTGGAACTGCCTGCAGGACTCTTCAAGAGCGTCTCGGACACTGAGACTTCTCAGGGTATAATCTCCGTCCTGTCCCTGCCGGCGGCCGATGTTCAGATCCTGCCTCGCAGGGGGTTCTTCCTGCTTCTTGACGGCGTCTCCGATCCGGGTAACATGGGAACCATTCTAAGGTCCGCCGCGGCCTTCGGCTGCGCAGCTGTGATAACCGGCCCGGGAAGCTGCTTCCCTTTCATACCGAAGGTGACCCGTGCGGCAGCGGGACTGAACGGCTCGATTACCCTTGCCTGCGACGTTGACCTTCCCGGTTTCATGAGGGAGAACGGAAGCGAAATGGAGTTCGCCGGAGCGGACACCGAAGGAGACGACCCCGGGACTCTGAGAGGCAGGAGGGACTGCCTGGGGCTTGTTATAGGTTCCGAGGCGCATGGCATATCGGGTCCCGTCGAAGCCCTCCTGGACTTCAAGGTGGCTATTCCCATGACCGGGGGAGTGGAATCCCTCAACGCCGCCGTCAGCGCCTCCATACTGCTCTACGAGGCTTCCAGGGGAAACGCAGGGGTGTGAACCGTGGAACCATCGGCTGGTTTCCGGCTAGATCAGCCTGAAAACCGGTGGATCATGTTTGGCCTTGATCAATCCGTACCCGGGGGAATTGAATGCTCTTTCTGAACCTGCTCCTCATCATAATGCCGACCCGGATGCTGCTGGAGGCAGCCTCTGACCTGCAGCCCATAGGTTCGGTGGACGTATTCTACGGGAACGATCTCCCTTCGCTTGAGACCTTCGGACTGGCCTCCGATGTCCTGGAAGGCTACCAGGGCATCTATACGGTGGAGTACCACCTCATATCGGAGCCCTGGTCCTGCCGTCTCCTTCAGAATTACGGGATACAGAGCCGGGACCTCTGCTTCGCCGTGGCCGTGAACGGCAGCTGCGAAGCACTCATCGAAGGGGATACCGTGGTCTTCAGGGACCTTCCTGCACGGATGCACGGCACCGGCGGTCCCGAGGGCGAGTGGACCCTGGGCCAGCTGGAGACGGTTCTCCGGAACGCTTCACTCCTGATAGGCGGGTCCTCGCCGGGTGATCCCGATGGTGCCCATCTCGCCGACAGGATACTGGAGGAGGCTGTTTCATACCTTGGCACACCCTACGTATGGGGAGGCACCGACGGGAACGGCTTCGACTGCAGCGGTCTTACCTACAGGGTGTTCAACGACAACGGAATTCCCCTCCCGCGTACGGTGGGGGCAATCGAGGAAATGGGCGTACCTGTGGAAAGGGAAGACCTTCTTCCCGGCGACATACTTATCTTCGACAATCCGAGACACGCGGGCATCTACATGGGCAACGGCGAGTTCATCCACTGCTCTTCCTGGCAGGACCGCGGAGTGGTCATAACCCCCCTGAGCAGCTCGAACTACGCCAGACGGTATTCCTCCGCCGTGCGGATACTGGGCACCGGCCCTGATTATTGATATAGAATCTCCTGAAGCGAGTCCTTCTTTCTGCACCTTCGGAGGAGATATCGAAATGAACAGGAAGACAGCCCAGTTATTATTGATCCTGATCGCCTCCGGTTGCGGAGCCCTCTCCACCGTGGTCACCGATGTGGAGCACGAGATGGCGGCGGAGGATCAAGTGGACGCGAGGTTCCCCGAGAGCAACGGGATAATATCAGACACGGTCACCGGTCTCCAGTGGCAGGTGGGCCCTGACAGGGACACCGATTGGATGACGGCTTCCCTCTGGGTCGAGAACCTTGAAGGGGGCGACTGGCGGATGCCTTCGAAGCAGCAGCTCCTTGTTCTCTACGACGCCGGCGTCAGCTGGCACAATCAGGGGCCCTTCGACAACGACGGGCAATCCGTGTGGTCCGATTCCACCGGTCCCCACGGCGCAAACGCCTGGATATTCGATTTCCTCGTGGGAACCGGTTCCATGACCAATGCAGGTAATTCCAGGGGCATCCGTGGTTTTGCCGTCAGGAACCCCTAGGAAGAACCTGATCCCCTGGAAACCGGAAGGATTCAGCCCCCTGCCGGACCGGTGCTCCTCATCTGTCGAATATCCGGAAACAGTCGCTCACGGTTTTCGGGATGGCCGAGGGCCTGCCGGTCTCAGAGTCAAGGAAAACCCAGTCCGTCTCTCCCCTTGCCAGCGGCTCACCGCCGGGAATCCTCACGAATTCGTACTTTCTAAGTGACCTCACACGGTGCATGTTCGCGACCCAGGTGCATATTTCTATTCTGTCTCCGGAGAAGGCGGGTCTCAGGTACTCGATGCTGTGTGACCTTACCACCCAGGTACCTCCGGCTTCTTCCATGGCCCGGGTGCCTCCCGAAGCCTCCGAATGGAGTACGGCCACCTCCTGCATCCACTGTATGTAGACAACGTTGTTCACGTGGCCGTTCCGGTCTATGGCTTCCTCAGGCACGGTAAGTTCTCCGCGGTACTGCCCCGAGCCTTCCATCCTCCCGTTCATTATTATTAACCTTCCCTTGGGTTTGAATGCCTGAATATACTTATGGGTTCTCTATTAACTACAGAAGAAGGGAGGATGACATGAGCATGGGGAAGGACGAGTGCAGGAGTTTGCTTGAACGTGCGGAGATGACGGGAAGGACATTCCCGATGAAGGACAGCTGGAGGAAGGCCCAGGTCTTCGCCGGCGTCCTGACCTGTTTCCTCATCATCACCATACCTCTTGGGGTATGGATAATTCTGAGGGCCAGGAAGGCTAAGGTCGGACTAACGGAGGAGGGTTTCGCATTCACCTATCTCACCACCTTCGGATATCACTGGAACGAGATAGAGGAGTTCCGGGTATCAGCCATGAGCGGCACGACCTTCGGCGGAGGTCTCCTGGGGGCAGCAGCGGCAGCAGCTGTGCAGAAGAAGACCGTCGGGTTGAAGGGACCTCTCCAGTTCAAGGTGAAGGGAAAGAGGGTTCTGAAGATGATACCGGCACACACCATCGAGAACTCCCTTGAGATGGCAAAACAGATGGAGATGCTCTCAGGAATATCCTTCCTGCCGCCCGAACAGAACTAGCATGCCGGAGGTCACCGTCGTCATCCCCTCCAGGAACGGCAGGGAGATCCTGACGGAATTCCTCCCCGGAATACTGGAGGAGGCCCGCCGGGCCGCGGGCGAGGTGATACTTGTGGACGACTGCTCAGATGACGGCACCGCTGACCTGGTAGCAGCAAGATATCCGTCGGTGAGACTTCTCTCGAGAGAAGGGGATCCCGGCTTCTGCCACGCGGTCAACATGGGCATGGGGGCTGCCGACAGCGATAGTCTGCTTCTTCTCAACAATGACACCGTTCCCCGTGAAGGTAGCTTTTCCGCACTCCTGGCCGATCTCTGGAGCTCTCCTGAAGAAGTGGCTGCAGTCGTACCCAGGATACCCAGGCCCGACGGCACCGATGACGGCGATTTCAGGTGGGGTTTCCGCAGGGGCCTGGCAGTGACCGGAGAGGGCATCGAAGGGGAGCCCTACCCTTCAGGCGCATGCTCCCTTTGGAGAAGGAAGGCATGGGAGGAGCTGGGAGGCCTGGACACCAGGTATGCACCTATCTACTGGGAGGATGCTGATCTGGGAGCCAGGATGCACAGGGCCGGCTACAGGATGAAGAGATGCACGGACGTTACCGTGGAGCACAGGCACGCGGCCACCATGGGCGGCGGTTCCGCATCAGACACCCTGAGGGAGAGGAACAGGTTCGTGTTCATGGACGCCAACTGCAGCACTGCCGTAATGAGGCTCAGCAGGGCGATATGGCTCCCATTTCATCTGACAAGGGCCAGGTTGTGCGGCAACATGCCTTTTACCGATGGTTATTCTCAGTACAGGAGACTGAGGAAGTCTCCCTAGATCTCCTGGAAGCGTCGTGCGCGCCCTCAGTTGATCGCAAGCGCCGGTTCTGCAGCCCTGCAGGCCTGGGCGAACTCATCAACGAGGGATGATATCAGTTCCTTTACGGATACTATCCGGTCGACAAGGTACGCGTTGGCTCCGGCGAAGGCGAAGCCGTTGCGCAGGTCCCCCAGCTTCGCGCTTGTGAGGGCCTTTGCGATGCAGTATGGAGCGCTCTTGACGTCGCAGGTACGGAGGCACTGCCAGATGCACTCCAGGGGTTTCTTCTCCCCGAGCTGCACCTCTGACAGAAGTCTGCTGGTGATGGCCCTGCCCGGAAGTCCCACCGGGCTGTCGATTATGACAAGGTCTTCTCTCCGGCAGTCGACATAGGCTTTCTTGAAGCTTGCATGAGCGTCGCACTCGGTAGTGGCCACGAACCTGGTGCCCATCTTCACCCCGGATGCGCCCAGGTCGAGCATGTGATAGATGTCGGACCCCGTGTAGACGCCGCCGGCCGCTATGACGGGGATGCTGCCGTACACCGGCTCGTAGGCGGAGACCGCGCTCAGCACCTGTGCCAGAATGTCTTCCAGGTCCTGGTTCCCTGATTCCAGGTCCTCCCTGGAAAACCCCAGATGGCCTCCGGCAAGGGGGCCTTCGACTGCGAAGGCGTCCGGCATCCGCCCGAAATGCCTGTCCCATGCCCTGAGGATTACTTCGGCCGCCCTGGCGGAGGATATCTTCGGGACGAACTTCGTCCTGCAGTTCCTGAACTCCTCCAGGGTGAGTGTTCCCGGAAGCCGAAGGGGAAGACCCGCTCCTATGAAGATGATATCTATGCCTTCCTCGATTGATACCCTCAGAAGATCGTCGTAGTCGGTCAGGGCCATCATTATGTTGACTCCCAGTATTCCGCCGGTCTTTTCCCTGGCCCGGCGTATCTCGCTCCGGAGGGCTCGTTCGTCCGCCGCCTTCAGATCGCTGCGGAAGTCCTTCTCCCCCCTGCCGATGCCGGCGGTGGAGATGACTCCTATACCTCCCTCTTCGGCCACAGCGGAGGCGAGACCCGATAGCGATATACCCACGCCCATTCCTCCCTGGACTATGGGCAGGACGGCTTCAAGGTCGCCTATCCTCAGAACTGGCATGCAATTATCCGGCATCAAAAAACCTCCGTGGGTCCATGAATATGTTGACATCGTAAACATTATATGAACTGATGTTGACACTGTCAACATTAAGGTGTAGCATTCATCGAAGGAGAAACGATGGGAAAAAGGAAATATCATCATCAGGACCTCAGGAGCATTCTTGTCAGGACCGCTTCCCGGATCCTCGAGGAAGAGGGAATGGAAAGTCTCACCATGCGCCATCTCAGCAAGACCATAGGAGTATCCCGTTCAGCTTCGTACAGACATTTCGAGGACAAGACCGCTCTACTGGGAGCCGTTGCCGCCGATGGTTTCAACCGGCTCCGCGATTGCCTTGCTGAGAATTCGGAAGGCGTTCCGACGCCCCTCGAGCTCTTCAGACACTGTTCCTGCGCCTATGTCCGGTTCGCCGTTACAAGACCCACCCTCTACAACCTCATGTTCGGATTCGAGCTCACCGACGGGGCACCGGTACCTGAACTTGCGGACGCGGCCAGCGGGGCCTTTTCGGTTATCAGTGACTTCATCGTAGGTTGCCAGCGTCAGGGCAGCTTCAGGAGTTCGGACCCGGTGGAACTGGCGAACGTTACATGGTCCTCGCTCCACGGTCTATCCATGCTGCTCATCGACGGCGCCGTCCGGATGACCGGGGACGGAAGGCTCCTTCATGCTCTCATGAAGGATTCCGATGTTATACAGGTAGAGGACATCCCTGCCATCTCGAACAGTGTCGTGGAGACACTGGTCCGGGGATTCAGCCCCGACTGCGACAAATAGCGGATCCCGTCACTCATTTGGTCATTCCGGAATCTCATCTTAGGTTTCATGTTCAGGGGCCGGGTCGGTCATTTGAATTCGAAGGCGCAGGCGACCGGCAGTATCAGCATAAGAATCGCACGAGGACGGGAGTCATGGGATCGAGCGATACCGGACTGAACGGGGAAACAGCTGTTGATGTTCCCCTTTTCAGCTTCAGGGTGGAGTTCAGCATTCAATGCCCAAGGTGCGACATGCCCGTTCACCTGGACGGGCCCGTCGCAACCGTTCACTGCGGCAGCTGCCGGTCGGACATAGATATTCCCCGCGACTACTGGGTAGACACTCTCCTCGGCAGCTGCAGGAAGATGCAGCACATGGAGAAGGGAGGGGGGAGGGGTTCGATCCTCCTGGGGACCTTCCGGGGCGATCTCACTCTGACCAGGGTCGATCCCTGCTGTGACAGATGCAAGACGGAGTTCATCGATCCGTGGCATCTGGAACCCGGCACCAGCTACGTCTGCAGGCAATGCGGGATCGAATATCCTTTGGCGGCGCCTCCCGAATGGCTCCGGAAAGGAGTTCCCGGGATCAGGCTGCTCATAAATGCCGTCCTGGTAGAAGAGGATCCTTCGCTGAAGGAAATTCCCTGTCCGGTGCCCCTTTCCTGTCCCTCCTGCGCCGCAACGCTGGAACTGGACGGCAGCTCCAGGGTAATCCGCTGCAGCTACTGCGGAGACGATGTCTACGTTCCGGACACGATCTGGCGGAAGTACCATCCGGGCGGGAGGAAGAGGAGATGGTTCGTGATAAGCGAGTTTTCCAATGAAGACGCTGAAGCCTGAGAACCTGCTCCGCCCGGAGCAGCCCGGGGAAAGGCGCCTTGTTTACCATTAC
This sequence comes from Candidatus Fermentibacteraceae bacterium, assembly GCA_016936235.1. Lineage (GTDB taxonomy): Bacteria > Fermentibacterota > Fermentibacteria > Fermentibacterales > JCC-6 > Aegiribacteria. The sequence goes on from JAFGPK010000045.1 coordinate 10,078, forward strand.
AGTCCCCGGCGGTCGCTGCTGATCTCCGGGCTCTTCCTTGCGGCGATACTGGTTGCAGGGCTGTTCATCGTACCCGATAAGGCTCCCGTGAGGTTCGTTCTGGGGATATTCGCTCTGGCTCTGCTCCTGAGCATAAGGAAGGAATGCTCCGTCCGGATCTGGGAGGACTGGCCCTATGTCGTCTACGAGTACCATTCCCTCTTAAGGCACTTCAGGGAGTACATCGCTCCCTGGGAGATTTCCGGGCTTTCCCCCGACATAACATCCATGTGGAGGGGGAATATCTCCGAACGCCTGATAATGGAGGTGGGCGACCGGGAACTTGTGATCACGCCCTTCTACTCCGAGAGGGACGCCGGGATCATCATGCTAAGAGAGGAACTGGGCCGTCTTCCCGACTCCAGGCAGCAGGCCGAGTATGAGCTGGAACTCGAGAGGAGGGTCCTTCATCCGGAGGAGTACCCTGTAGAGGAACCTGAACTTGTTGATGTCTGGGGCTTCCTGGAGATGAGCGTACAGTGCCCGAGGTGCGACGGTCCGGTAATGGTGAACGGTCCGTACACCAGTCTGGTCTGTCCTCAGTGCAGCGCCGACATAGAAATGGACCCTGATATCTGGGCAGACCTCCTGGAGGATCTGGCAATGGAGATGGCCGAGGATTGCGAGGAGGGGACAGGGGGAAAGAGCACCATCTGGGGTACATACAACACGGAGCTTCAATATGGCCGGCTACGACCTTACTGTCCGCAGTGCAAGCGTGATTTCGACCTGGAATGCGACAGGCGGGAGAACGGAAAGATCATTTGTCCCGACTGCGGCGCCGGAGTGAGCCTTCAGAAACCTCCGGAGTGGTTCGGCGGAGTCTTCAGGGGAGCGTTCCTCATAGCAGGGGCGGAAGAATCATCGGGCGAGAGCAACATCGAAGGTAATGCGCTGAACAGCCCCGTAGTCTTCACATGTTCGAAATGCGGGGCAGCCGTCAGGCTGGACGGGAGCGAGAGGAACATCAGCTGCGAACACTGCGACGAACCTGTCAACATCCCCGACGACCTCTGGCTTCGGTTCCATCCTGCACCCGTTAAGAAACGCTGGTTCGTGGGCTACAAATGGGAAGTGACCGACAGTGATGAGGAATGAGCCGGCCGATCCCGACATTCCGTGATTCCATCGAAGGGCCTGACGGATGAAACTGCGCGTGATCTCCTCCCTTTGCACCGGATGCCTGAACTGCGTCACCGTATGTTCCCTGGCACGCGCCGACCGTCAGGATCCCTCTGCGGCCGCCATCAGGGTGAAGCTTGACCTGTTCTCAGGCAGCCATTCCCACATCTGGTGCAGGCAGTGCGATAACGCCCCCTGCGCATCCTCCTGCCCCCGGGAAGCGATAGTGAGGAACGATGAGACAGGCGCCTGGGAACTGAGGGGGTCCGAATGCGTAAACTGCGGCCTCTGTGCCGATGCATGTCCATTCGGCGCCCTGTTCCATTCACCCCTTGATCTACATCCGCAGAAGTGCGACCTCTGCGGTGGAGAGCCGTTGTGCGCTGAAGCCTGTGTCTTCGGCGCGATAACAGTGGAGGGGTGAGAGGGTGAAGTACTGCGGCTATGCGGGGAAACTGCTGAGGATAGACCTCTCCGTGGGCGCAGTGGAAACCCGGGATACGGCGGACTTCCTTCCGGACTGGTACGGAGGCCGGGCAACGGCGGCGAGAATTGCCTGGGACGAGATCCCGCCAGGGACCGGAGCGTTCGATCCCGGGAATCCTCTCATGATAATCACGGGGCCGCTCACAGGCACTGCCGCACCATGCTCGGGCAGGACAACCGTATGCGGCGTTTCGGCCCAGGGGTATCCTGTGGAATGGTATTCCAGGTCGTCCTTCGGAGGTCACTGGGGACCGGAGCTCAAGCATGCGGGATTCGACGGAATTGTCATAAGGGGAAAGGCCCCGGAACCCGTATACCTTGAGATAGAGGACGGCAGATGCCGCATCAGGTCCGCCGCCGACCTCTGGGGCCGCGGGATCTACTCCACTCAGCAGACCATTATGAAGAGGCTGGGGGACAGCTGGAGGGTGTTCGCCATCGGACCCGCCGGCGAGAACCTGGTTCGTATAGCCATAGCCGCCACGGAGACTGAGAGCGCTTCAGGCCAGGGGGGGTATGGAGCCGTCATGGGGTCGAAGAACCTGAAGGCCATTGCGGTGAGGGGCACTCTTCCACTGGACATCGCGCATCCCGCTGAGTTCGGGAGGGTCTGCCGGCTGGTGAGGAATGAGGTCCATGCGTCCCATGGCTGGCCCCATGTGCCGGAGCTGGATCCCGACAGAGTCAGGAGGTTCGGACAGAGGTTCCAGGCCTGCACTCAGGGGTGCGCGGTACGATGCTACGACGCGAGGTTCTACACTACCGTTCCCGCCGTTATTCAAAAAGGAAAGGTCCTCTCGGGCCAGGTGGACTGTATCGCGGGTCTCTTCCCCGGCATCAGCGGGAGTTTCTACGACTGGAACCTTGGATTCGAGGCCGGTTTCGAACTGGGAAGGCTAGCCAACGACCTTGGTCTCAACCACTGGGAGATACTGGTCGGAATGGTTCCCTGGCTCAGAAGCCTGAAAGAGGACGGAGATGTCACCGAGATAGACGGGATGGAGATGGATCTGGACAGCCCCGTGTTCTGGGAGTTCCTTCTGAGGGGTATAGCCGGCAGGGAGGGTGTGTTCCGGTCCGCTCTGTCCGAAGGCACCGTTCGGGCGGCTCACCTTCTCGGGCTGGGCACCGGGCGGCTGGAGGAGTTCTTCCCTGCCTGGGGGTACGCGGGTCACTGGGATGGACACGGCGACAGGATCAACTATGTCTTCTTTCCCTACTGGATAGTCAGCGCCCTGCAGTGGGCGGTGGACACAAGGGATCCCATATCCAGCGCCCATGGCTACGCCCAGAACATCATGGGCTGGAGCAGGATATGTTCCCCGGAGCATGGCCTGGACTGGGACAGGATACAGGATGTGTCCAGCCGGGTGTACGGCAGCAGGGACTGTGCGGACCCTTTGAGCGGCTACGTCGGAAAAGCCTTCCCGGCCTGGTGGCACGGGCAGCGATCAGTGATGAAGGATTCGCTCACGGTGGGGGACCAGGTATTCCCCAGGATCTATTCGAGGAAGACGGAGAACAATTTCGCCGGAGCGGGCGGTATCGATGGACCGTCGTTCGAGCGGCACATGTTCGCCGCGTGCACGGGTATCGACTGGAACGACAGTGAACTGGAACACTCATCCGAGAGGGTCATCCAGCTCGAAAGAGCAATGCTGTGCAGGAATTTCGGCAGGAGCAGGGAGGACGATGAAACTGTGATACCATACTTCCGAAGAGCCGAGCACCTTGTCAATCCCCTCATAGGAAGGCGTGTCGGAATGGACTCCGAGAGTTTCCGGGAAGTCCTGGACGAGTACTACCGGCTCCGGGGCTGGGATATCGCGACAGGTGTTCCCCTGAGGGAAACACTCGAAAGGTTCGGACTGGAAGAAGAAGCGGATGAGCTTGAGCAGAGCAGCTGAGATCTTCGTTCCCGGCAGGCTCTGTCTCTTCGGAGAGCACACCGACTGGGCCGGGGAGTACAGGAGAGAGGATCCGTCGGTCAGGGAAGGACTCTGCATAATCGCCGGCACCGACCAGGGCGTATTCGCCCGGGCCGAACCCGCCGACAGCGGTTTCCATGTGAGCCAGATACTTCCTGACGGCACCTTCAGTTCAGAGGAACACTACGGAACGGCGGATGATGCTCTACGGGCAGCGCGGGAGCCCGGGAACTTCCACGCCTACGCCGCGGGTACGGCCTGCCTGATAATGAGAGAGCACCCCCTGGCGGGTCTTAAGTTCAGGGTCTATCGCAGGACCCTGCCCCTGAAGAAGGGTCTGTCCTCCTCGGCGGCCGTATGTGTTGCCACCGCAAGGGCGTTCAGCATGGTCAACGGGCTGGGGCTCTCCATCGAGGAGGAGATGGAAACCGCGTACCGGGGGGAGCTGCTGACAGGTTCGCACTGCGGAAGAATGGACCAGGCCTGTGCGTACGGTGACGGCCCGGTACTGCTGTCCTTCGACGGTGACAGGATGGGCATCCGAAGACTCACCTCCGGCAAACCCATATACATTCTTATGGCGGACCTGGGCAGGAAGAAGGATACGAAGAGAATACTGTCGGACCTCAACGAGTGTTTCAAAAAGAAGGACGCCGGTATCAGAAGCGCACTGGGGGAGCATAACCACAGTATCATCGAGAGAGCCTCCGAAGATATCGGATCCGGAGATGCCCGGGGGCTTGGAGAACTGATGAACGAAGCCCAGCTGATATTCGATGAACTGGTGGCGCCATGCTGTCACGAGGAACTGGCGGCTCCTGTCCTTCATGAAGTGCTCGATATGGCCAGATCCTCCGGTCTAGTCTGGGGAGGCAAGGGGGTGGGTTCCCAGGGGGAAGGGGCGGCTCAGTTCATCTGTAAAGGCACGATGGAAAGGGAAGCCCTGGCTGATCACCTTGCGAAGGAAGCGGATGTGACCAGCTATTCTCTGACCGTCTGAGACTGGTGGGATCCAGAGGGTGAATACGATCCCCCTGGAAAGTCGAGACAGAACCGGCCCGGCCCTTTTCAAAAGCAGGGGAGGTGCTCGGTCCTCCCCCCGCGCTATGAGCAGCGGTGATTGTGATCTGTCTGACTCCCTGCAGATGATCAGCCGCTCCTGGAACTTGCTATGAGAAAGTGTATCCGTTCTTTCCCGAGCCCTTGACAAGGTACATCGCCGTATCAGCCAGCTTTATCAGAGTATCTGCGTTCCCGCTGTTGTCAGGGTAGATCGATATCCCTATGCTTGCCCCGGTGGTCATCTGATCCTCATGAAAAGAAACAGGCTGGGCGGCGATTTTCACAAGGTTTTCCGCTATCAGGGCCGCATCTCTCTGCGAACGCAGCTCCGAGACGATGATAAGGAATTCATCGCCGCCGATTCGGGCCACCGTGTCCACCTTTCGGACACTTGAAAGAAAACGCTCTGAGATCACCTTGAGCAGGTTGTCCCCGGCTTCATGGCCGTACCTGTCGTTGACTAGCTTGAAATCGTCCAGGTCTGCGAACATCACTGCCGCCATGGTCCCGTTGCGCCTGGCGAGGTCCAGGGTCATGGACATCCTGTCCTTGGCCAGCCTCATCGTTGGCAGTTCCGTAAGGGCATCATGCGTTGCCAGATGCTCGACCCTCGACTCCGCCAGTTTTCGTGATGTTATATCCTCGCGCGTACCTGCCATGAGAAGCGGTGTTCCATCATCCGCCCGGGAGATCACCTTCCCTCTGTCCAGTACCCACACCCAGGCTCCTATCTTGTGGCTCATGCGGACTTCGCATTCGAAGTAATCGATATCCCCTGCGAAGTGCCTGTTCAAGAGACCTTCGGTGATCTTTCTGTCGTCGTGATGCAGGAGCTCCATCCAGGTGCCGATGGACACGGGAGAGAGTTCCTCGAGATCATAACCGATTATCTCGGCCCAGCGCTCATTGAATGATGTCTCTCCTGTCTGGATATTCCATTCCCAGGTGCCCACGTTAGTGCCTTCTAGAATGTAGGTCAGCCTTCTCTGTTCGGCCGCAAGAGTCTCGACTGCCTGCTTTCTATGGATCAGGTTCCCTATCCGGTCCGCAAGCTCGTTTATGAGATGCCGCTCTTCCCGTCGGAACGGACCTTCGATTGCTTCAGGGAACTCTCTCGTGTAGAAGACCTGGACCAGACCTTTCTCCCGCCCATCAACAAGTATCGCGGCTTCCTGCTTCCACAGGGTTTCCTGGAAACCGTTGGATTCGAACACACCCTCTTCAATCACGATCCTTGCACATGTGTGCTCGGGGTAGTGCCACGCCGGAGGGATAAGCTCCACCAGTCCAAGGAAGATACTGTCTAATCCGTTTTCCTGGTTTTCCGCCAGTCTGGAAAGACCGTAAAGACAATCAAGCGCCTTGACACGATCCTCTATGTCATGAATGAGCCGCTCCCTTTCGGCGTCCGCCCGCATGCGCTCGGTTATATCGATCCCTATCAAGGTTACTGATACTACCTCTTCACCCTTCCGGATAGCTCCAAGGTAATTCTCGTAGTAAGCGATCGATCCTTCCGGCCCGGTCGCTCTTGAACTGAAGAATTCAGTTTTACCGGTCTGAAAGACTCTGTCGGTCTTCTCCCTGATTATCCCGTGGAACTCGGGTTCGACGAAATCCAGGACACTTCTTCCCTTCACCTCTTCCTTTGACAGACCGGGTACTGGATGGTTTATGTACGATACCACCAGATCCCTGTCTACGATTGTTATGAACGCGGGTGTGTTATCGGCCATGGAGCGCCATACCTCTTCCGATTCAAGTATGGCTTCCTCGGCGTTCTTGAGATCCGTAATGTCCTCGACCGTACCTTCGCAGAAAACGATAGAGCCTGTATCGTCCCTGATTGATCTTCGGTTTTCCCTTACATGGATCTCGGTTCCGTCACGCTGGCGCAGAACGGATTCCTGTCCTATGATCTCATCCTCTTCCAGGGTATTCAGGAAGGAAGTCGGAATGGGAAGAGATGAATCCTTCCGCAAGTCCCGAAGATTGCGGTAAAGCACCTCGTCAGGTGATGAATAACCGAGCATGCGTGCGAATGAATTGTTCACCAACAGAATGTGCCCTTCAGGCGTGATCCTGTAGAAGCCTACCAGAGTGCGCTCAAGGACACTTCTGTAAATCTCGGCTTCCTTCTCGATCTTCTCGGTCTCGTATCTGACCTGCATCCGGGCTATCGTCTCCGCGGCTCTGTCCCCGAAGAGCTCCTCCCGGAGCTCGGTGTATCTCATGAGACGTTCCAGAGACTTCTCATAATCACCCCGGGCCCTGTGCAGTTCGGCAAGATACCTGCTGCTTTCGGATTCCAGCTCCCTGCACCCTATCTGAACCGACTGCTCGAGTCCCTCCTGAAGATAGACCATTGCTGAGTCGAATCGTTCCATACCCGTGTAGATGTTCCCTATCTGATTCCTGGAATCGGCGCTGCCCCTCCTGTCATCGATCTCCTCGAAGATATCAAGAGCTTTAAGGCAGTATTCCAGAGCAAGATCGCCATCACCCTGATCACTGTGAAGCGTTCCGATGTTCAAGTAGGAATCCGCGATACCTTTTCTGTCTCCGATCCTCTCCTTGATCTCCACGGACAGAAGGTATTCGTCTATCGCTTTCGAGTACTCTTCCATGGTTTCATAGACGTTACCCATGTTGTTGCGGGAGATGGCGATGCCCTGCAAGTCATCGAGTTCCTCGAACTGAAGGAGAGCTCTGTTGTAGAATTCGAGAGCGCTCCCGTGGTTTTTCCACTCATCGTAAATAATCCCGATATTGTTATAACTCTTGGCCATACCGATTTTGTCGTTCAGTTCTTCTTTGATGCTGAGCGATTTGAAATGGAGTTCCAGCGCCTGTTCGTAATCACCCCGGTTCCGACGGACGTTCGCAAGATTGCTGTAGCAGCTGGCGATTCCCTTCCTGTTGCCGGACTCCTCGCACAGCTTCAAGGCTCTGCTGTAGCATTCCGCTGCCCTGATGAAGTTACCTCTTGTCCAGGCGAGAGTGCCGAACAGGGTATGACACTCGGCTGTTCCCTTAATGAAACCTGAACGCTCGGAAGATACCATGGCCTCGGAGGCAAGGGCTTCGGCCCTGGCGGGATCGGAACGGTAGGTTGCGTATGCAAGATCGCAGAGTACTTTAGTGATTTCAATGTCAGTAGAATGATCCTGCGGTCCGGACCTCAGCTCATCAAGTTCCGCTTCCAGTTCTTCGATGGTCTTGCTGACGGCGGTCCTGCTCGCGCTCAATCTTAAACAACCCTCCTGTGCCAGGACTTCTTGAGGTCGGCCAATCGAAAAATACAACTAATTCTCTTACCGGCAAACGGGCTGTTTCATGATAGACCGGATTAGTGTCCGATCCCTTCAACGGGAATCCGGGATCCAGCCTGACCATCTAGTGCAAGTTCAAGTTTCTTAGCATAATCAGTGGATATCATCGGGAAAGGAGTTCATATGCACAGTGATGACCTCAGCCCGGGTGATGTCATCATTTCAAGGATGGATGAACTCGTTGCTACAGCTCTGAGAAAGCAGTATGACAATGAATCGGATACCTGGGATCCCTTCGGTGAGCCTGGATACCGGAAGAGCCTGAGAGACTCCAGGTACCATTTCTCATACCTGGCCGAGTCCATGAAGGTGAACTCCCCTGAACTGTTCAAGGACTACGTGGGATGGGTGAAAATCCTTTTTGCCGGTCTGGACTTCCCTAGAACGGTTCCGGTGACCACGCTCAAATGCATGATGGTTTCCATAAGGGAACATCTGGACGAGAGGACCGTGAAAGAAGCCTCACGGTACTTCGAGGCAGCTCTGGAGTATCTCCCGAATGTCTCCTGTACAACGGCGTCCCACATCCGATCGGATACTTACCTTGGTAAGCTGGCCACTGATTATCTGACGTATCTGTTGAATCATGACAGTTCGGGGGCAGAGGAGATGATACTCCAAGCCCTGGAGGATGGAACGGATCTGCGCGATATTTACCTCAAAGTCCTGCAGCCGTGCCAGTATGAGCTGGGCAGGCTCTGGCAGATAAGCAGGATCACGGTAGAGCAGGAACATTACTGCACCGAGGTGACCGGTCGAATCATGTCCCGGATCTGTCGGGGCGCGATAAACGCCGATCCGGAGAAGATCGGCAGGCGATTCGTCGCGGCCGCCATTGGCGGTGAGCTTCACGGAACAGGCATCAGGATGGTGACCGATTTTATGGAGATGGCCGGCTGGGAGACCCTGTATCTCGGAGCCAACACGCCTGCAGACGGGATCGTCAGAGCCTGCTGCAACTTCGACGCCGACCTGCTCGGCTTATCCACCACCATTTCATTCCATATCGGGGACGTTAAGGACCTTATCCGCCGTGTACGGGAAGCGGAACCGAGGAATTGGCTGGGGATCATGGTCGGGGGTTATCCATTCAACCTGGACGAGAAACTGTGGCGCGAAGTGGGCGCCGACGGCTTCGGCAGGGACGCGGATGAAGCGGTCAGGGTTGCCGGGAAACTGACCGGCATTCCCGGTCAATCGCCGCCTGACAGAGTTTCCTGACCCGCTGCCGTCCGCCGTAAGTGAAACCGGTATCGTAACTGATCGACTACCATCAGCAACTCTGTCTAAGTGCCGTCCCTGTCATCCACCGACTGATCCTTCTCAACCGGAGGAGGATCATCCTGAACCGGTTCTTCGATCATCATGCCGCTGTCAGTCGAAGCCAGTGCGGCAAATACTCCCGTGAGCGTACTGAACGGGTCTCCGCTTCCAAAATCAACGGAGACGTTGAACTCGTAGATATCTTCATTGGATGAGCCTGACATGGACACGAACCCGAACTCTTCAAGATCGATAATATTGCCTGCTTCGCTGTTCAGATCGTAGGCGGCTGCCAGGGCACCGATATCTGCAGCTAAAGCGAACCCGCCGTCGTCGGCAATATCAAGACCTGTTCGTTCAAGGTATTCGTCGAAACTAACTCCATCAGCGACGTCCTGGAGTGTATAACCGCCGGACAGGACAAAAGCGTCGGCGACGATACCCGCCTCAATGCTCGCAAGGCCGGCAAGACCCACTACATCTACACTGAAACAGGTATTGCCCTGGAATTCGAACGAATCGTACTCCTCGCCTGACATATCCATCAACCCGGTCAGTTTGCCTATCAGGCTCCGCAGGGCTCCGGCATCGTTCATACCGAACGCTATCATGCCTGAGTAGCTGTAACCGTCAGTCTGAAGAGCGAACCATACGTCCCCGGAGAAGATGTCCAGAATATCATCGATCGAGTCGAACCCCATTATTGCGGCCCCCGTCTGCGCGTCCTGCGGAAGACCGGTCGAAACCATCTCTTTGATCATGGCCATATCGATGCTGACATGAATTGCCGCCGTAGCATCGGCAGGCACTCTCATGGAGTTGCCGCTTGTCTTCCGAGAGACTGCGGCAGCGTACTCCAGACCCTCTATATCGTGAATTCGTGTTATGAACTGAAGCGTGAGAGTGGATTCGACAGACAAACAAGATATCAGAAGCGATCCAAATCCTTCTTCTTCGAGAATCGCGGCACCGATGAATACTTCCGCTGCCGGAGTGCCGCCATTCGACAGCTCCCTGAGAGAAGAAAAATCATCCTCAGTTCCTACGAGTGTTTCGAGAGACGCCTCGAATTCATCGAGGAAAGACTGTGCTTGCGCTGCTGCGAATATTACGTAACCATCTGATTCGATGATACGGGTAAGGGCTTCCATCTCGGGTATCCGAGGGTACAGATAACCTACGAATTCCCTTAGTTTATCAGCATCGGTAGAGGGGAGGAAGAGGGTGATGAGTTCCGGTTCAAACTCACCCATAGCTATTACAAGTCCTATCTCCCTGTCTGGATCAAGGGCCAGAGCACCAACCCATTCATCCCACTCGAACGGGTCGAATCCGAGGATTCCGGCGACAGGTTCGGGCAACTGCTGCCCATTGTCAAATGCAATCTCCCTGAAGTCTGAGAGTATTGCGGCTGCATCTATCTCAGAGGGATTGAATGTGATATAGATATCGTATCCGGCCGGCATGGAATCAAGCAGTGTCGCTTCACGCTTTTCCTGGCCGCAGGATGAGATCAGCAGTAACAGGGCCAGTGTTATCAACAGTATTCCGGATTTCAATTCCGACTCCCTCCATGATTGTTTTCAGAAGTAAGATAAGCGCGGGGTCCGAACGGCGCAAATTCCCATAGCGATGGAGGATCAAACATCTATGGGAATGCGGGGAGGAACACGCAACCTTGACAACCCTCTGCCTCCAGCACTTTCACCGGCACCCGTCTGCTCGGCAACGAAGGGTCATGTCCGGTATCCAACGGTTATGTGGATTAGAACTGGACACTGCAATCCCTGTTTCAGGATCCTTCTTCACTGAGATCCAGCAGAGCCTTCACCTTTTCGTTCTCAGGGTCTTGTTCCAGCGCTTCCCCGAGGAGCCCAAGAGCCGCCTTCCTGTTGCCCTTCCGAATGTACGCCACCGCCAGTTTCACACGGGCATCGATGAAGTGCGGGTTCATGTCCACCACTTTTTCGAGTTCCTTGATAGCCTTGCCGTACTCGCCATTCCTTATGTAGGCGTCACCCAGGAGCGTCCGTATGTCCAGGTATTGAGGTGCGATCTCGAGAGCCTTTTTGAATTCGCCTATGGCCCTGACCGACTCATCCACCTCAAGGTAGAGCATCCCCAGCGCCTTGTGGGCGTTTGCGATCTTTCCCCTCATCCCCGTTGTGAGGTGACCTTCCAGGTCTTCCAGCTGAACGGCCTTGTTGTATTCCGACAGCGCGCTGGTGTATTTGCCCATCTCGCTGTAGGCGATGGACAGGTTGAGGTGTGCCTCGATGTAGTCAGGGTTCAGTTCGATCGCCCGGTGAAAGGCTTCAACCGCTATACCGTAAGAACCCAGAATGCAGTAGACTACCCCCAGCTGGTTGTGTATGTCGGAGTAGTCCGGGGTCTCCTCGGAGACCTTCCGAAGGAGTTCCAGACACTCTTCGATTCTACCCTGGCTGATCAGCACCTTACTGCGGCTGACCGTTCCGTCAATATCGGCGCCCATGATACCTCCATGCATGGAGTTGCAATTCGGTTACCCGGTTCCTATCTAACAATACCTGAAGGAATTCACTCCGGTCAACGTCCTTTTCATACATCCGCCCGACGGATTTCAGCCTTCGTGTCACATGGCTTTCGAAAAAGAAAAGGCGCTCAGAAAACGCGCCCCGATCTTCACACCGAAAACTGCACAACCCGTACTTTTACGATACTGCCGGAATGCTGGTCCAGGGCGTCCATCATTCAGGGGGAAGGTCAGTTCTGAATTGCACTCATGGCGCCGCATCCTATCACATTATCGAACTGCTGTTGAAACAGCAACAGTCAATCGATTTTCACCAAGAAGAAAGATTGAAAATTGTACTTGACTCTGGAATTACATTATGTATATACAATGTAGATACGGAGGAATTATGAAGACGACAGTCAGAAGATGGGGAAACAGTCTGGCCGTAAGGATTCCCAAGACCATTTCGAAAGAGCTGAGTATTGATGAAAGTACAGAAGTTGAAATACTAGCTGAAGACGGGCGCATGATACTCGAACCACATAAGAGATACAGGCTCAAGGATATGCTTAGCGAGATTACGAATGAGAATCTCCATGGCGAGATCGATACTGGAACCAGAACTGGTGTCGAGGAATGGTAGGGCAGGAAAGAACGCCCGGTAGGGGAGATCTCATATGGCTTTCCTTTGACACGCATAAAGGACATGAACAGAAAGGAAAAAGACCGGCTCTGGTACTATCTCCGAAGGCATATAATGAAAAGGTTGGATTAGCGTTGATGTGTCTCATAACCACCAAGAAGAAGGGCTACCCCTTTGAAGTCGATCTGCCAGAGGATTGTCCCATTGATGGCGTGATTCTCTCGGATCAGGTGAAGAGCCTGGATTGGAGAGCACGAGAATCTGAAATCGCCGGGACTGCTCCCTCAAGTGTACTTTCAGAAACACTTCAGAAGCTATGCACTCTTCTGACATAGCCAGAAATCATTCACAACAATAGCCTCCTGCGCAAATGGCGGGCCGTCTGCATCGCAGTTGGAACCCGTTCTGTGTATGTCTGTTGATAATGAACTCTATAAGTGAAACGATCCAGAATCTCTGAGATGATTCCCCATTGACCTCTGTCATCTAATTATACATTATAACGCTTAGGTATAATAAGGAATCGATTGTGGTAGGTAGGTATAATAAGTGCATCTATCTGATTTCATTGAGCATCCTGGCGGTAGAATAATCAGGACACCACTTGATTACTGGGCATATGTGCCTGCATCGCTCGAACCACCAATAGAACTGAATATGGCATTGATCCGCAGGCTGTCAGATGCTGACAGGGCAGTAAGTGAACTGGCCGGTGTCGCAAGAACACTGCCTAATCCTCACTTACTCATTGGTCCATTCATGAGACAGGAAGCTGTTATCTCTAGTAAGATAGAGGGAACACAGGCATCCTTTTCGGATCTATTGTACTTCGAAGCAGCAAGAATCAAGGAAGATCAGGTTCCGGACGTTCGTGAAGTTGCAAACTATGTCAAAGCAATGGAATACGGACTAAGCAGGCTCAATGATCTTCCCATGTCATTGAGGTTGATCAAGGAACTCCATTCCATACTGATGGATGGAGTCAGAGGCTATAGAAGTACTCCAGGTGAATTCAGACGGTCCCAGAACTGGATTGGTCCGCCTGGATGTTCACTTTCAGGTGCCAGCTACGTTCCGCCGCCTGTTAACGAGATGAAAGACGCCCTTTCAGACCTTGAGTGCTACTTCCATACTGAAACGGATACACCTCCTCTGCTCAGACTCGCCATGATCCACTATCAATTCGAATCCATACATCCGTTCTTGGACGGGAATGGTCGTATTGGAAGGCTTCTGACAGCATTACAACTTGTAGCGTATGATCTGTTACCCCAACCATTGCTTTATCTAAGTGCCTTCTTCGAACGAAACAGGGATCAGTACTACGACTTGCTTCTTGATGTAAGCAGGAAAGGGGCATGGGAGACCTGGATAATGTTCTTCCTGCATGCAGTAGAGGTTCAATCTAAGGATGCTGTAACCAGATCTGACAGGCTGCTTGATCTCTGGCAGGGATATCGTGACAGGCTTCAGGAGGCAAGAGCTTCGGCACTATTACTTCAACTGGTAGATTACCTCTTTGAATTTCCTGCAGTCACGAATCCCATGGCGACAAAGAAGCTCGGAGTAACACCACGCTCAACTCAACTGAACATTGAGAAACTGATTGCATCCGGGATATTGGAGGAGATTACAGGTCAGAAAAGAAACAGGTTGTATGTCGCCAAGGAAATCATCAACATCATAACAGAGTAGATGATGCTGAAGATTCTCGAGACAGCTCTATCTGAAAGACCCATTTGCAATATTGACTGGTGGAAAGGGGACTTCGTGTTGGTGGCGGGC
>JAFGPK010000046.1 GCA_016936235.1 Candidatus Fermentibacteraceae bacterium
ACCTTTACTCTGTCCAGGTCAGACCTGACTTCGTCGACCCTGACTCCATCAAGGTCAGGCGCTGCCGCTTCCTCCTCGAATGCAGCTGCGGCCGGCTGCACGATGTCCGGTTCAGGTTCTGCAGCAGCTGCGGCCGGCTGCGCGATGTCCGGTTCAGGTTCTGCAGCAGCAGCCGCCGTCTTCTCAGGGTCCGGTCCGAGTAATGCAGCTTGCTCCGCTGCCACTTCAGGTTCGCGCGGGACTTTCGAGGGTCTGGGCTCGGCGCGGACCGCCGACCGCCTGTCCTCCTCGTCAATATCCACCACAATGTAGGGTGAATGGGTAACCGAGGCATGCTCGATGTTCTTCTCCTCGCTAACGTTCAGCTCCGAAGCCTTGGGTCTGGGCTGGTCCCTCCTGTGGATCTGCATGAAGTTCAGTATGTCCTTGACCATGTCGATGGTGATGTTATGGCCGGGACCCAGCATCTGGGCGAGCACCATCCTTCCGGCGGCTTTCAGCTGCCTGACGTTGAGCTTAACGTTAGTGGCAATGAAATCGATTATCTCATCCTCCGCCTTGATACCGGTCTGACTGAACAGGTTCCTCAGGATCTCCTTTCTGCCCTCCAGATTAACGGTCTCAAGCTTGATGACCAGTCCCGATGTGAGCCTGGAATAGAACGAGGCGTCTATGTCCAGGAGCTCACCCGGATGGACATCCGATGAGGTTATGATGCCATGCTTACCCCTGGGCATCCTGTTGATTATGGAAATGATGAACTTCTGGAACATCAGGTCGCCCTGGGAAAACTGAATATCATCCAGGAGGAGGAGATCGAAGGATGTGATCCAGTCCCTGAGCTCCCTTTCGATTCCGGCTTTGAGGCACTGCTGGTACTCTATGTGAAGGTCCACGGTATTCAGAATGAGCGTCCGTTTGTGTGTCGCCCTTGCAATGGCGGCCAGCAGATGGGTCTTGCCCTGTCCCGTATGGGCGTGGAGCATTATGGGCGTGATACTCTTCCATACCCTGGGGATGAGGGCTATGGTCCTGGCGATTTCCGTGGCGTAGTAATTCTCCTCAGTTGTGACGTAACTGCTGAAGGACATGTCCTCGGGGTAGGTACTGACAAGGGTGGCGGTGAAATCTTCGGTGTTGTGAAGCTGCTTCCCGGTCAGTCTGGGTACGGCCCCTACCCCTCCGATGGCCTTGGCGAAATTAATGATCTCCCTGGCCATCTCCTCGTTCACAAGACCGGAATCGGAGCATATCTCAAGGAATTCCTCGAAGTCCAATTCTTTGAGATCATCCAGCTCTTTCATATCCTCTACATCCGCTATTCCCCACCCAGTTCCCTTGTTATCCTGCCCAGCACCATCGAAAGCCTGCCCAGCTTCATTTCCGGACCGGTCGCTATCATCACGGTCTTCTCCGGGTCGAGACCCGCCATGGCTATCGACACGCTCTCGCCCTCGAAGAAGGCCTTTCCGGCGAGACCTCCTGGATACTCCGATATGAATCCCGTGATCGATCCCATCAGGGGATCGAGGATTTTCAGGAATCCCTCATCCGCCCTTGATCTGGCCAGAAGACGGCCTTCCTGCGTCATCATGCATATGTACTCGATATCGGAAACGGTTCCCAGGAGCCCGTCCAGTTTCACCGACAGCTCCTCGTCGATCTCGACCAGCATGCCGGCCTGGCCTTTCCGGCCGTTCTGTTTTTTCTCGTCACGTTCCTTCAGAGCCCACATCAGTATGTGGTGAAGGTCTTCCTGGATGCTGGTCTCGTCAGGCTCGAGACCGGCCTCGAAGCTGAACTGCCCTTCGCTCCAGTCGACTATGTCCACAAGGACGTCACGGCCCTTCTTCTGACCGTAACGGGCATGCACCAGTTCACCCTTCCTGTAGAAGAACTCGGCCTTGCCATCAATGGAAATCACGGTGAGAAGCCCGGTCTTCCTGCTGGAATTGGGGAACTGCAGCAGCGATACGAAACCTATGTCACTCAGCGTACCGCTAATGGCCATGAGTGGATATCTGTCCCTTCCTCATCAGCATATCTGAAACCGCTTTATTATCTCCCTGCTTATCAGCTGCAGGGTCTTCATCACACCTCTGCCGTGAGTGGCGATCGACTCCGTCACCGGCATGCCCTCGATACCCAGTTCCTTTTCTATCACCCCGAGCTTGAGCCTGGGATTGCTGTCCCGCTTGTTGTACTGCAGCACAATGGGGAATGCGTCGGGGTCGATCCCGTGGCTCAGCAGATTCTCCATCATCAGCCTGAACATCTGCGTATTCTCGTCCAGCTTGTCCGCCTGGGAGTCAGCCACGAAGACCACTCCGTCCGCTCCCTCCAGGATTATCCGCCTGCTGGCCTCGTAATAGATCTGTCCGGGGATCGTATAGAGGTGGAATTTGAGGGAGTAGCCCTGAACCGTTCCAAGCGATACCGGAAAGAAATCAAAGAACAATGTTCTCTCCTTCTCTGTGTCCAGAACCAGCATTTCGCCCTTGTACCTGTCCGTCAGGGTCCTGTGGATGTAAAGCAGGTTGGTTGTCTTACCGCTCATTCCGGGACCGAAGTAAACGATCTTGAAGACGATCTGTTTCTCAGTCGGGTCCAGATGAGGCATCGTCTTCTTCACCAACCACGAAGATCCTGTCGATCAGGTTCAGGGCATATTCCCTGAACTCCGGTACGGAAATGTCCCCCGCATCCTCCTTTTTGGTCTTTTCCCTGCTCTCGAGATTCCTCGCCAGATCGGGACCGATGGTCCTGGCTTCGTGCCTGACCCGCCCTATCCTCTTGTAATCCTCGAAGACCACCACCATCATGTATCTCTCTCCTATGAGAGAGATGTGTATATGACGCTTTTCTCCCTGCTGGAGCAGGATGGAGAACTGCTCCTCTCCCACGATATTGGCGACTTCCCTGGTGGCGGCGAACATCCCCGCCACCAGGGCTGCCAGGGCCGTGGAATTGAGGCTCTCAGTGCTTCCGGCCTTGCTCACGCACACGCCCTCCCTGCTTATCAGAAGAGCGGTGACCGCTTCCGAGCGCTCCACCATGCTGGACAGCAGGTCCTTAATGGCCTCTGTCTTCTCGCGTCCTGGTAACTGCATATGTCACTCTTCCCCTGCGTACGGGTCTCCTCAGAGGGCTTCCTCGAGCTTCGGAACGCTTCTTCTGACCTGAAGGCGGATACCGCCCAGGTTGGCGTCCTTGGCCGCCACTATGGCCAGAAGGGCATCACGGCCGAGAGCCGTCATCATCACGATACCGCCCTTGTACTCCATCATGGCCTGGTCCATCACATCCAGTCCGAGTTCGCGGCCTACGCTCTCCGCGGAACCCATGCCCGTAGAGACCATGGCGCCGATGGCCTCTGTATCGGAGGTTCCGGCCGAGGCGGCATCGATCACGAAACCGTCGCGCCCGACGCAGACGGCCACGTCGATACCGCTGACCTCGACGAGTCCTTCGAGTATCTTGTGCAGTTCTTCCATTTCGTTTCCTTTCCGTAATTGAACTGAAGTATCCTGGACTATTAATCAAGAATCTTCGACTTTTAACCATTATACATATTCTTAATAGCCGACAGATGATTGTCCAGTGCCTCTTCGAGGGATGTTGAAGGGGATTCCCGAACCGGCAAACCCGATGGAGGAATTCAAGGCGGACTGAACATCCTGGGGTCGGCGGCACAGAGGCACCCGAACCCGCGGGATCGATTCCGGATGATGAGTTGGAATACCGTTATGTACTGCTATATCATCAATATAATTCGCTGCCAGGATCGACGCCTCTTGCGATTGAGGACATATTTATAAGAATCTACAGCGATGCGCTAACGTTGACGGGTCATCCATACTGCTGCTAAGATGATGGAGGAACAAATGACACTGATCCTGATTGCGTCCATGCTGATCTCGGCTCAGGGTCCCGGCACCTTCGAGCTGGGGGCCATTCTGGGGGAGCCCACAGGAATATCCGCCAAGTACTGGACAGGAAGCAACACGGCAATTGACGGAGCTCTTTCATGGTCGCTTAGACACGATCATGGAGACGACATGTACATCCACGGGGATTTCCTCTGGCATGATTTCGGCCTGATAGACGACGAGAGCGGACAGGTACCCCTTTACTACGGCATCGGCGGCAGGATAATCCTTCACGATGACGCGAAGCTCGGAGCCAGGATACCCGTGGGTATATCGTGGCTCCTGGGCGGGGCTCCGCTGGACCTGTTCATAGAGGTTGCCGGCATTCTCGATCTCATTCCCGACACGGATTTCGACCTGAACGGCGGCATCGGTATCAGGTTCGTCTTCTGACCCGCCTGACACTGCTTCGATGACTTCGAGAAAGAAAGCGCTGGTGAGGGATGCGGACGCCGGCGGTCTACTGGAACTTCTCTTCGTCACAGCCGTCGCCGCGATACTGGTCAACAGGGCTTTCCTGTCCCTCACCGGTTATCCGAAGATAGCTTTCGGGCACTTCCACATCGCCCACATGCTCTGGGGCGGGTTGCTCATGCTGGCAGCCCTGGTGATGGTCTTCCGCTACTGGAACCCTTCAGTGAGACGTCTCGCGGCATTTGCAAGCGGAGTCGGATTCGGCCTGTTCATAGACGAGCTGGGCAAATTCATAACCAGGGACAACGATTACTTCTTCAAGCCCACCATTGCCATCATCTACATCATTTTCGTCGTCATGTACCTGTCCTTCAGGAGGATGACCTCGGGATCCGGTCCCCTGTCCGCGGGAGAGGTCGCGTTCAACCGTGACATCAGGGCCGGTATCCGGGAGACGGGACAGGATACCGATTCTCCATTGCTCAGGGGTTATCGCCGGGCCAGAACAAGGTTCACCGCACTGCTGCGCAGGATGCTCTGTGCTCCAAAGGTGGTGCCTGGAGTGATGCTGTTCTTCGTTCTGAAGAGCGTTCTTCAGTTCGCGTCAGCCATCGGGATCGTAGATCCGGCCTGGTTGCCCCTGGAGAACCTCTCCGGGTTATCCATCGCCGGCGGAGCGGCCAGCAGCCTGATGGTCGTGATCGGTCTTTTGGTCATCAGGGCAAACCGCCCCAGAGGAGTTCACTGGTTCAAAAGGGCGGTGCTGCTGAACATCTTCGTGACCCAGGTTTTCCTCTTCTACCGGTCACAACTCACAGCGGTCTGGGGACTGGCTGCGGACCTGCTGATATACCAGTGCATCGACTACTACCTGCGGTTACATTCCGAGGACCCGGGTGTCAGGCGAGGTCCCTGACTCTTACGCTCAGGATCGAAGCCAGCTCACCGGCCGCCGCCAGGGCTTCCTCCCTGTTCTGCAGCCACATGACGTCGTGGCTCTCCCCGCCGGATGTCACCAGGCGAACACGGTAGATTCCTCCGTTCACCAGCAGTGCGTTGCCGGAGGGATCGTTCCCCGATACCTCAAGGCCGGCTATCTCACCGGTCCTGACCTGCATCCTTCCCATGACGGAACCGCCCCGGTTGAAGGTGAGCAGACCCTGAACGTAATCCAGCACCACTGTTCCCATTCCCTCCATCCTTCTGCGCATGAACATCAGGATCATGGCGTCGGAGGGGATCATAATGGCCAGGACAACGGGTATCAGGACGAAGTTGAAATCCTCTCCGGATTCCTTGAGGATGAAGAGGAATGCTGCCACGATCAGCAAAGGCAGCAGGATGGAAATGTATATCACCCAGGTCAGGATTTTCCTCCTGAGAACTCCGGCGGATGACCTGTATACGTACTTCCCCTTTTCCTCCATGAAATACTGCATACTCTGCACCCCCTTGCTGTGAAATCCTCAAGAGGTCCCTGAACGTCCGGGCCGCCGCGTGCGTGGCGGCCCGGTTTCAGAACGGATACCGGCAGGTTCTAGGTACCGTACTTCTCTATTATCTCGTCCTTGCCCAAGCCGAGTATACCGTACTTGTCCCCAACCTTTCTGAAGGCCTCGACGCACTTGTCGATGTGCTCCTTCTCGTGGGCGGCCGAAAGCTGGACCCTGATACGGGCCTTCCCGGCGGGGACAACGGGGAAGAAGAATCCGATCACGTAGATGCCCTGGGCGTACATGTCCCGGGCCATATCGTTGGCGAGCTTTGCGTTGTAGAGCATGACCGGCACTATCGGGGTCTCGCCCGGACGCATGTTCAGGCCCGCCTCCTCCATCTTCTTCCGGAAGTATCCTGTGTTCCACTCCAGCTTGTCCCTGCGCTCGGTGCTGCCGGATATCAGGTCGATGACCTTGATGGACGCGTTCACGATCGGGGGCGCCAGGGAGTTGCTGAAAAGGTACGGTCTGGCCTTCTGCCTGCAGAGCTCCACGATCTCCTTCCTCCCGGATACGCAGCCTCCGGAAGCCCCGCCAAGACCCTTTCCGAAAGTGGTGGTAATAATGTCGACGCCGTCCATCACCCCGAAGTGCTCATGGGTGCCCCTGCCTGTCCTGCCTATGAAGCCGGAGGCGTGAGAATCGTCCACCAGAAGCATGGCGTTGAACCTGTTGCACAGGTCTGCCATCTGGTCAAGGGGGGCAAGGTCCCCGTCCATGGAGAAGACGCCGTCGGTGACCACCATCCTGACCCTCTTGCTCTGGTGAAGCTCCAGTTTCTTCTCCAGGTGGTCCATGTTCATGTGCTTGAAGGTATCGTACTCGGCGGAGCAGAGTCGGATGCCGTCAACAAGAGAAGCGTGGATGAGCCTGTCGGCTATTATCACGTCCTCCTGGCCCAGAACGGCCTCGAACACACCGGAGTTCGCGTCCATGCACGAGGGGAACAGAAGCGTGTCCTCCATGCCCAGAAAGGCGCTGACCCTGTTCTGAAGCTCCCTGTGTATGTCCTGTGTACCGCAAATGAACCTTACCGAACTCATCCCGTACCCGCGCTTGTCCAGACCCTCGTGGGCTGCCTTGATCACCTCAGGATGGCTGGAAAGGCCCAGGTAGTTGTTGGCGCAGAAATTGAGGACCCTCTTATGCTCGGCGCCCTCGGGGTATTCGACCTCTATCTCCGCGTCCTGCTCCGAACAGATGAACCTCTTCTCCTTGAAGAGGCCATCGTTCCTTATCTGCTGTATCTCATCGGCGAACAGGGTCCGTGTCTTGCTGTCGAACGACATTTGTCCTCCCTCCGATCAGCCCAGGTGCTTCTGTACCAGTTTGCAGATGGAGTTCACCGTGTCGAAAGCCTCGGGTGTGGCCTCCTCATCGGGAAGGGTGATCTTGTACTTGTTCTCCAGGAACCTCTTGAGAGAAACCATGGAGAAACTGTCCACTATTCCCGACGAGATGAGCGGAGAGTCGTAGGAAACCTCGTCCTCATCGTCCTCATCAAGGTACTCGTCGACTATGTATTCAAGCACTATCTCCTTCATGTCGCCCATGTCAGCTCCTTTCTTGTTCCTATTCATCGGAGAGTGTCGACAGGTCGCCGACATCTTCGCCCCATTCAATGGCCTTCAGATATCTTCTGACTATCTTTCCCGATCTGGTCTTCGGCAGTTTGTCGCGATACTCTATCTCCTGCGGCATGGCCAGCGGCGACAGGCGCTTGCGTATGAAGTTCATTATGTCCAGCTCCAGCTCGTCCGAAGGTTCGTATCCCGGTTTCAGCGTGACGAAAGCCTTGACCACTTCCATATTGACCTCGTCGGGCTTGCCCACGGCAGCCGCCTCCGCTATGGCCTCATGCTCCACCAGGGCCGATTCGATCTCGAAAGGCCCCACCAGGTGTCCTCCGGTGTTTATCACATCGTCGTCCCTGCCCACGAACCAGAAGTAGCCGTCGGCATCGATACTGGCCCTGTCGCCGGAAACGTACCACAGGTTACGGTCCTGCCTCAGGTCCTCCGGCATTGCGTCCTCGGCGGCGCCGACGAACTTGCTGCGGTAGATATCCGGCTTCTTCCAGTACTGCCTGAACATTGAGGGCCATCCGGGACGGAATGCGATGAGACCCACCTTGCCCGGTTCCTCTATCGGTTCGTGTGTGGCCAGGTCGAGGACCGCGGCCTCTATCCCGGGAAAAGGCTTGCCCATTGAACCGGGTTTGATCTCCATGCCCGGGTAGTTGCTTATCATCATGGCTCCGGTCTCGGTCTGCCAGAAGGTGTCATGGAACCTCAGGCCGCCGAAGACCTCGCCGCTCCAGATGACGGCCTCGGGGTTCAGGGGCTCACCCACGGATGCAAGGTGCCGGAGGGACGACAGGTCGTAGCTCCCGACCACCTCGTCGCCGTCCTTCATCAGCGCCCTGATGGCGGTGGGAGCGGAGTACCATACCGTTATCCTGTTGTCCTGTATAAATTTGTACCACCTGTTGGATGTGAATCCCGAATCCAGGACGCACTGGGTGGCTCCAAGCGACCAGGGACCGATGATACCGTAGCTGGTTCCAGTCACCCAGCCGGGATCCGCCGTGCACCAGTAAACGTCATCGTCCCTCAGGTCCAGCACCCAGCTGGTGGTGAGTGCCTGGCCCCAGATGGAGTTATGAACGTGCAGGGCACCCTTGGGCTGCCCCGTGGTCCCCGATGTGAAATGCAGCACCGAAGGGGTCTCGGGCCCTGACCTGTACACCTCGAACTCATCGATCCTGGGCGCTTCCTCCACATCGAAGAAGATCTCGCCTTCCTTGAGCTTGTCCGGGTTGCCCTCGACGACTATGACCTTCTTCAGCTGAGGAAGCCGGTCCCTGATCTTGCGAACCTTTCGGACGTGCTTTCCGGTGGTGAGGATGGCCTTTGTGCCGGCACCGGCAAGCCTGACCTCCAGCGATTCGTCACCGAATGCGGAAAAGAGCGGCTGGGCGATACCCCCCATCTTGAGTATGCCCAGGAACGAAAAGTACAGACTGGGTATCTTGTCCATGAAGATGCATACCCTGTCCCCCGGCTCTATCCCCTGTTCCGTCAGAAACCTGGCGAACCCGTTGGAATAGGCCTTCAGGTCGTTGAAGGTATATGTGGAGCTCCTGTCTCCGAATCCTTCCCATATCAGGGCAGGCTTCTCACCCTTTCCCATCCGGCAGATCCTGTCGGAGCATATGTCCCCGATGTTGAGAAGCTCCCCTTCCTTCCAATTGAGTATTTCCCCGGCCGTATCCCAGCTGAAATTCCTGATTCTCTTTTCGTAGGATCCGATATTGCTCAAGTGGTCTCCTCCTTTTCTCCGAGCTGAACTGCGTTCAGCCGCATGCAGTTGCGATGGCTATTGCGCTGTTTCCCGTATGACTGATGGACAGGGCCACCAGTTCGATTCCCATTTCACGGGCCCTTTCAAGTGCGGCACCGCTCAGCTCTATACCCACGGCGCCGGACTCTTCCCTGACCACTTCCACCGTCTTCCACCGGAGACCCTGGGAAAGCCCTGCTCCAAGGGCTTTGAAAACCGCTTCCTTCGCCGCGAATCTCGCTGCGTAACTCTCCCAGGGCCGGGCCCTTGTAGAGCAGTATTCCTGTTCTCCCGGCAGAAAAAGCTCATCGATCATTCCGCCGTCGAGGCGGCTCCTGAAAACATCAACATCCACAATATCTATTCCGACACCGATTATTCTCAAGTAAGCTGTCTCCCAGGCGGTTCTTCATAGGGTAAAACACACCGCCTAACCTAAACACGTTACGGCGGCCGTGTCCACAGCCCCGGACCAGGTCCTTCACTTGACGCGGGCGCCGCGGGGGAAGATAGAATCGTCATGGAAAAAGGTCCCCATACAAGGCTCCGCTCCTCCCTGGTGGCTCCAGGCATCCTTGCCGCAGTCACTCTGTGCCTCTTCATTCTCGCGCCGGGGAGCATGGATGTTCCTCCCATGGACGATACCTACATTCACCTGGTGTACGGTGAGAGCCTTTTTTCCGGGACTCCGCTGTGCTACGGCGATGCGGGACCTTCTTCCGGCTTCACGAGTCCCCTCTGGCTGGTCCCCTCTTCCCTCGCCTCCCTGGGAGGGTCCGAAGCAGGACCGCTGATCCTCATGGCGTTTTCCCTGGTCACCGCATGCGCCGTCCTGTTCCTCCTCGGTCCGCTGACCTCGGCACTGCTGCTCCTTGCCGGTCCCTTTCTCTTCCATGCGGCCAGCGGCATGGAAACGGCCCTCTCATGCCTTCTGGTAGTGGCGGTCTGGAGATGGGTACAGGGGGACCGAGTACCGTGGAAGGGGTCCCTGATACTCATGGCCGCTTTCCTGACACGACCGGAACTGTCCGTTCTCGTGCTGCCCATGGCCTCGGCCATGGAAAGGAGGACACCCCGCAGGCTCGCGGTCCTTGTCGCTCCCTCCGTTCTCATGGGGATCCTGTGGATCCTCTGGAACCTGCATGCCACCGGTATGCCCCTGCCTTCCACGTTCTACGCCAAGCAGCCGGTTTCCTGGTTCACGGCCGCCGGATCCGGTCTTCCGGGTCTCCTGAAGGGACTCCTCATCACTTCTCCGCTCGTGCTCTTCGCTGCTTTCCTTCACATCATCGACAGTCTCAGGAAGCGCGGCAGACGGGCCGACAGGACCGCTGTTGCTCTCATACCACTGCTCCTCTTCACTGTGACCCTGGCCCTTCAGCCGAACAGCTACTTCCAGATGCGGTATTACCTTCCTGCGATCACGGCCTTCGTCATGGCCGCAGGGAGCTGGCTGCAATGCCTGGGAGGCAGAAGGAGAAGACTCAACGCTCTGATACTCGGCATCTCCATGGTCCCCGGTACGATACTGTTCGCCGGCAGGAGGATTGAAGCATCCGCCGATGTCATGAACATCGATGTGCTCCCGGCGGTCTACCTCAGCGGCACGGCCGGCGGAGACGAAACGGTTGCCGCCGCGGATATAGGTGCGCTGGGCTGGATGACGGATCTCGGCATCCTCGACCTCGACGGCCTCGTCACACCGGAGCGGCTTCCGGGTCCTGAGAGGGCGGGATGGCCCTGGATAGAGGAGAGGGCGGATTACCTCCTGGCATTTCCATCGCAGTACGCGGACCTGGTGGAGCAGAGCGGCGGCTCTCTTGTTTTCATGGAGGGTTTCGGAAGCCCGGCGGGTGTTATCTGCGGTGAGGATTCCGTAGCCCTCTGGAGGATAGAATAACTGGACATCATCCCCCTCTTCCGACTATTGTAGTGAATTCAAACAACTCGGCAGAAACTGAATGCGAGCCTGAATGACAGACGAGGAAAAGCGGACCGTCAATCCTGGAATTATCCAGGAGAGTATACCCAGTCCGGGTAACAGGTTCGTCATCATCTGTGTCCTTGTGATAGCGTTCGTTCTGCTCAGCGCGTATTTCCAGCTTGATCGCCACCAGGCCATCGGCTACTCCCACTTCGCCTACGTGCCGATCATCTTCGCTGGTTTCTGGTGGGGCAGGAAGGCCGTGATAGTAGCCCTGATCCTGGGTGTGGACGTGATTGTGTTCAGCCTGGTATCGAATTCGGGCGCTCCCGTATGGGCGGACCTCGTCCGCGCACTGGCTTTCCTTATTGTTGCCTTCGTGATAGGCGAACTGAGCAACGAGCTCATAAAGACGCACAGGGCACTGCAGGAGAGGGAGGAAAGACTCCGGAAGACCAACGCCTCCCTGAGGAAGTTCGCCAAGCTCAGACGTGCTTTCCTTCACATAGCGATACACGACATGAAGTCACCTGTATCCGCCACCGTAATGCTTCTCCACAGTCTTCAGACCCTCCTCGGCGACGCGCTTACCGAGCAGCAGGAACACATCATCGGCAGGATGCACGCAAGGCTGGAGGAGGCCACCTACTTCCTCGGGGATTTCCAGCTCTTCGCCCAGCTCGAGGACCCTTCGGAGATAGGGAAGCAGGCGGTGGAACTGAACCTCAACAGCATGATATCCGAGGTGGTGCAGGGCAACACCGACCTCGCCCAGGAGAGGGATCAGATACTGGATACCGACCTGGACACGGACCTTCCCCTGACAGGCGGTGTCGAGAGGCTCCTTCGGGAAGTGATCAGCAACCTCATCACGAATGCCATCAAATACACGCCCGAGGGAGGGCACATCACCGTAAGAAGCCTGACCAAGGGCAGCTCCATAGTATCGGTGGAGGTGGAGGACAACGGCATAGGCATCTCACCGGAGAACCAGAAGATGCTCTTCAGGGAGTTCGTCAGGATCAAGGACAACGATGTGGACGGCCAGAAGGTGGGCGGCATAGGCCTCGGACTGTCCATCGTCAAACGCATCATAGATATGCACGGAGGAAGGGTCTACGTCATAAGCGCGCCTGGCAGGGGCAGCATATTCGGCTTCGACCTTCGTGTGCTCCCTACGGACGACGGTCCCCTTATTAGACCCGGGAGAAAGGTCACACCGGAACAGGAACCTCAGGAAGGATACATACCCGAATAGGGTACATAGTCAGCAGATCCTTGGAAGCTGCTCCCCGCTTATCATGTCCACTATCCTGCCCGAACCGATAACGCTGGTCATGGTCACACCCGAGGAGGACCTTTCGGTCACCGAACCGATTACAGCAGAATCACATCCGTCACTGTGTCCTCTCAGGATCTCCACAGCCCCGGGCGCTTCTTCAGGGGGCAGTATGACGACGAACCTGCCTTCATTCGGTACGTAGAGGGGATCGAAACCCAGTAGTTCGCAGGCACCGGTGACATCTTCACGAACGGGTATCGAATCCTCCTCCATGGTGATGGAAAGACCCGAGCCTGCAGCAATCTCGTTCAGCCCGCTGGCCAGCCCTCCCCGCGTCAGGTCCCTCATGCAGTGTACTTCCAGTCCCGCCTCCAGGAGGTCCCGGACCATGAGGTGAAGGGGGGCCAGGTCGCTTCTTATGGGGCTTTCCAGCCTGATCCCCTCCCGAAGGGCCATGATGGCCATCCCGTGCCTTCCTATGTCACCGCTGAGCACCACTGAATCCCCTTCACGTACCCTTGATGGAGAGATGCTTACACCATGAAGCACGGTTCCGATACCTGAAGTATTGATGTAGATACCGTCGCCTTTTCCCCTGTCCACCACCTTCGTATCCCCCGTCACTATGGAGACTCCGGTCCGGACGGCGGCCTCCGCCATGGAAAGAACCACCCTCCACAGCGTTTCCATGGGAAGACCTTCTTCAAGGATGAATCCAGTCGACATCCAGCGCGCCATCGCGCCGCACATGGCAAGGTCGTTCACAGTACCATACACTGATAGGGTACCTATATCGCCCCCCGGAAAGAACAGGGGGGTGATAACGTGGGAATCGGTTGCGTAGGCCAGCTTTCCGCCGGGATGGTCGAAGACGGCTCCGTCGTGCTTCTCGTTCAGCAGCGGATTGGAGAAGGCCCTTATCATCATCCTGTCGATAAGGCTGTTCATCAGCCTTCCCCCTCCCCCATGGGCCATTGTCACTGCGGGGTATTCGGAGATGGGGATGGGGCATTCCATTATCGGGAGTTCATTCATCCTGCTTCCTTACATGCCTGTAGCGATAATATGCCGAGCAGGCCCCCTCGGATGAGACCATTGGCGCGCCCAGGGGATGCTCGGGCGTGCACTCGCCTCCGAACGCGGGACACTGGTCAGGCTTTCTGTTCCCTCTGAGGACCTCGCCCGAGATGCACTCGCCGGATTCCTCCACCTGGATATGGCCGACACCGAATCTCAGGCCGGCGTCGAGATCCCTGAAGCCGGATCTCAACTGCAGACCGCTCCCGGGAATCTCGCCGAGTCCCCTCCACTTCCTGTCGGTGACGGTGAACACCTCCCTGATCATGTCCACGGCCGCCGTGTTTCCCTTTCTGCTAACTGCCCTGAGGTACTGGTTCTCGACTTTGCATGTACCCCCCTCCAGCTGTCTTACGCACATATGGATGCCTTCCAGGATATCAAGGGGCTCGAACCCGGTAACGACGATGGGGACTCCGTAACGGGAAGCTATTGGCTCGTACTCCTCGTATCCCATCACGGAGCATACATGGCCCGCAGCGAGGAATCCGTCAACGGAGCATCCGGGGCTGGAGAGGACCGCCTCGATAGCCGGAGGCACGAGGACATGGGAAACCAGCATGGAGAAGTTCTCCAGACCGAGCCGCCTTGCCTGGAGTACCGCCGCCGCGGTGACAGGAGCCGTGGTCTCGAAACCGACGGCGAAGAAGACCACCTGTCTTTCGGGATTGGCTGAGGCTATGGAAACGGCGTCCATCGGTGAGTAGACCATTCTTACATCGCCTCCGGCCGCTCTGACTCCAAGGAGGTCCGAGACGCTGCCCGGGACCCTGAGCATGTCCCCGAAGGAGCAGAATATCACGCCCTCCATTCCGGCTATGAGGACCGCCTGGTCCACCAGTTCGACGGGAGTGACACAGACAGGGCACCCGGGGCCGTGTATGAGTTCAAGGTCCTCCGGAAGAAGCTGGTCTATGCCGTATTTGAGGATGGAATGCGTCTGCCCTCCGCACACTTCCATGATGTTCCAGCCGCGGGTAGCGGCTTCGCTGATCAAACGGGAGAACTCCATCGCCGCGTTCCTGTCGCGATACTCGGATACGAACTTCAATGCCCCGCCGTCTCTTCCTCGAGTTCGGACCTGCCCATGTCCGAGATCTGCCTCAGGTAATCGAAGACCTCGAATGCCTCCTCCTCGTTGAGCTTGTTCAGCGCGAATCCCGCATGGACGATAACCCAGTCGCCGACTGCGGGATCCTTTATCCCTGCAAGGTTCACCTGGCGCAGCACCCCTCCGAAACTCACGCTCCCCGTAAGGAATATCGGATCCTCACCTTCCGTTATCCGCTCTATTCTGCCGGGCACTCCAAGGCACATGACACAGTCTCCAATCAGTCTTCGTCAAGATTCATGAGCGCCGCCAGTACCTGACCCGGAGCTATTCCCCCGTCATTCGACGGCAGTTGGTGATGGACCACGGGCTTGAATCCCGTCCGCTCCAGGGCGGCGCACGTCCTTTCCAGCAGGTAACTGTTCTGGAAACAGCCGCCGCTCAGAAGAACCTGCTTCTCGCCTGTCTCTTCCGAGATCCTGACTACGACCCCGGAAAGGGTATTGTGGAACTTAGCTGAAATCAGCCCCGTATCCAACCCCTTGTCCCGGTCTTCCAGGATACCCAGGATCATGGGCGCCCAGTCAACGATCATCAGGCCCATGTCCTCCTCGAGCAGGAAAGGGTACGTATCGTCCGTCTCGAGGCCCTTTATGCAGTGCTCCAGCTCCATGGCCGCCTGGGCCTCGAACTCGAGCCTCTGGCGCAGACCGAGTATGGATGCCACCGCGTCGAAGAGCCTTCCCACGCTGGATGTGAGCGGGGAGTTCAATCCGCCGTCCATCATTCCGTACAGTGTCATCAGCTCGCCTTCCGTGAAGGTACCCGGGAGCAGCACCGAAGCGGGATCGTCCAGCAGCTGTCTTAACGCACCCAGCGCGGATCTCCTGGGTTCCTTCACGGCAGCTTCACCGCCGGGCAGTCGGAATTGCCTGAACCGGGCCACCCGTTCCGCACCGTCCGCGCGGAAACGGAAGAACTCCCCGCCCCATATCGTGCCGTCGGGACCGTATCCCGTGCCGTCCCAGGCGACGCCGAGCAGGGGAGGTCTCGCACCGCTGTCCAGCATGCAGGAGTAGATGTGGGCTTCGTGATGCTGAACGGGATACACCTCCAGCCCCGATTCCCTGGCCCTGACCGAAGAGAGGTAGTCCGGATGCATGTCGCAGGCAGCCATGGAGGGGCTGGCCCTGTAGAGCTCCTCTATGCTGTTCCTCACCTCATCGAAGGCGTTCATCGCCTGCGGTGTCTCCAGGTCGCCGATGTGCTGGCTCACGAAGATATTGCTCCCCACCGACAGGGCCAGTGTATTCTTGAGGTGGGCGCCTGTGGCGAGTACGGATCTTCCCGGGCAATGGGACCCCATCATATGGGACCCCAAGGGGAGTGGGGCGTATCCCCTGGCTCTCCTGAGGACCATCTCCCCGCCCCTGAATATCCTGATGATGGAATCGTCCACATGACGTGCGATGGGCCTGTCATGGACAAGGAAAAGGTCGGCGAGTCCGGACAGCCTGATCAGCGCCTCCCTCTCGTCGGTGCATATGGGTTCATCTGCGAGGTTTCCGCTGGTGGCCACGACGGGTCTGCCCAGCTCTTTCATGAGGAGCAGGTGAAGCGGTGTGTAGGGAAGCATCACACCGAGTTCCGAGTTGCCCGGAGCCACCAGTTCCGACACGGCTTCTTCCATGGGAAGCACTCCGCCCTTCCTGAGAAGGACTATGGGAGCCCGCGGCGAACGGAGCGCCTCATCCTCCCCCGGTGATACCTCGCACACGCGAAGGACAGCTTCAGCATCGGGGAACATCAGGGCGAAGGGCTTCATCTTCCTGCCCTTCCGCTCCCGCAGAGTCCTTACGGGTCCGTCACGGTCGGCGCGAACCATCAGGTGGAAGCCTCCCAGGCCCTTCACAGCCACTACACCGCCTTCGAGGATCTCCGCCACCGCCCCTATGAGCGCCCCTTCCCTCCGGGCGATGACGACACCGGAATGGTCCCAGAGCTCCAGATGCGGACCGCATGCGGGGCAGGCGTTGGGCTGGGCGTGGAACCTTCTGTCCATGGGATCCTCGTACTCGCTCCTGCATTCCGGACACATCTCGAATCCCGACATCGTCGTGGATCGCCTGTCGTAGGGAATGGACCTGATGATGGAATACCTCGGGCCGCAGTTGGTGCAGTTGGTGAAGGGATACCTGTACCTGCGGTCCCCGGGATCGAATATCTCCCCGGCGCAATCGGGACAGGTGGCCATGTCGGGCAGGACAAGGGCTTCCCTTCTTCCCCCCGTGCTCTTCCTTATCTCGAATCCACTGACTCCCACGGGTTCGAGTAATTCCCGCCGCACTTCCTGAACCATGGCAAGAGGAGGTTTCCGGGCAACGACCGCTTCGGCGAAACTGTCGAGTATCCCCTCCTCCCCCTCCACCTCGAGGATAACACCGCCCGACGTGTTGGAAACCCAGCCCAAAAGGCCATACTGCAGGGCAAGCCTGTAGATGAAGGGTCGGAAACCCACCCCCTGAACCGCTCCACTGATCTCTAGGCGAAGTCTTCGCATGATATCTTCCGGAAATGAAACGCCGTTATTGACATGATGACCGCAGGTTATATTCTACCACTCTGAACCCGGTCGCACCACTTTGGTTCCTCTGACGGAAGGCGGTCTGCCCGTGCACGAGATGTCACTGGCAATGGACATGACCCGTATAATCGGGGAAGCCCTGGGCAGGAAGGCGCCCCTGGAAAGGGTCAACATCACCATAGGACCCCTTTCAGGGATAAGTGCCGAATCCCTCAGGTTCTGTTTCACCGAGATAGCAAGGATGGAGGGTTTCGGTGAGCCGGAGCTGGTGATAAACCATACTGAAGCGAGGCTGTTGTGCCTTGAGTGCCGGACTGAATACGAGGTGGCCGATTTCTACCAGGGCTGTCCGGAATGCGGTTCCATCAGCCGCAGGATACTCTCGGGAAGGGAGTTCACGGTGGACAGCGTCGAGATCGACGAAGACTCGGAATAGAGGAGGAAGAGACTGACATGTGCGAAGAAACATCTGCGAAGCAGAAGGTGGAGATATCCGAATCCGTCATGAGCAAGAACGACCGCTTCGCGGCCGAGAACAGGAAGATACTCAGGGGCAGAGGGCTCTACACCCTTAACCTCATAAGCTCTCCGGGCGCTGGAAAGACCACGGTCCTGGAATCCATGGCCAGGTACTTCGGAGGAAGGATGGCCGTCATCGAGGGTGACATCCAGACAAGGCGCGACGCTGAACGGATAGAGAGGGCAGGATGCCAGGCATGGCAGATAGAGACAGGTGGTGCCTGCCATCTTGACGCCCATGCCGTGAACCATGCCCTGGGTCACATGGACCTGGACTCCGACGAGCTCAGCCTTCTTGCCATAGAGAACGTGGGCAACCTCATCTGCCCCTCCGGATACGATCTCGGCGAAGACATGCGCATAGGGCTTCTTTCAGTGCCGGAGGGCGACGACAAGGTGCTGAAGTACCCCAGCCTCTTCAGCACCGTGGATGTGCTGATCATAAACAAGATGGACCTCATACCTCACCTGGATTTCGACGTTGACAGGGCCATAGAGGAGTGCAGGAGCCTGAACCCCGATGTGAATGTGTTCACCGTCTCGGCAAGGACCGGCGAGGGCATGGAGGAGTTCTGCGGCTTCGTGGAGTCCGGATTCCTCAGAAACACCGGATAAGGGGAGTTTCCCTCAGGAGCCCTGGGCCGTCCTCCTGATTATCTCGTCCTGAAGATCTTCGGAGAGATCGCAGAAGTAGTCGCTGTACCCGGCTACCCTGACTATCAGACCGCGGTACGCGTCAGGATCTTCCCTGGCCGACATAAGTGTTTCCATGTCCACCACGTTCATCTGGATATGGTGCCCCCCCAGTCTGAAGTACGTCCTGATGAGCGATGCCAGTTTCTTCCTGCTCTTGCCCGTCTTCAGCAGCGCAGGAGTGAACTTCTGATTGAGGAGCGTCCCCCCGGTCCTGGAATGGTCCAGGCGGGATGCCGACCTGATCACTGCGGTGGGACCCTGCCGGTCCATCCCCTGGACGGGCGAGATACCCTCGGAGAGAGGCATGCCGGCCTTCCTGCCGTCCGGCGTCGCGCCGGTCACCGACCCGAAGTAGACATGGACCGTGGTCGGCAGGAAGTTGATGTGGTACTCCCCTCCCCTTCCATTGGGTCTGCCGTCGATGGCTTCCGTGCAGATATCCTGTACCGCGCAGGCAAAGCGGTCGGCCCTTTCGTCATCGTTGCCGAACCTGGGAGTATGGTTCTCCAGACGCATCCTGAGTATCTCGTCTTCGTCGAAGTCGCTTGACAGGCAATCGAGCAGAGTACCCATTCCGAGGGTTCCCTCACGGAAGACATGATGGTCCACCGCCGACAGGCTGTCCACCATTGTTCCCAGCCCGACGCACTGAATATAGGTAGTGTTGTACCGGGCCCCTCCCTGATGGTAGTCCAGGCCGGTCCCGATACAGTCGTCGATGAACAGAGAAAGGAACGGAGCAGGCATCCTGTCGGCGTAGAGCTTTTCTATGACTGCGTTCCCCTTTATCTTGATATCGGCGAAATGACTCACCTGTACACGGAACGCCTTCAGCAGATCCTCAGTGGAGGCGAATCCGGACGGATCCCCTGTGTCCGGTCCCGGTGTCTTCCCGGTTGAAGGGTCGATACCCGAATTGAGCGTTATCTCAAGTATCTTCGCCAGGTTGAAATACCCGGAGAGATTGTAGTTCTCCTTTCCGAACACCCCCACCTCCACGCATCCGCTGGAGCCTCCCAGAAGGGCGTCCTCCACGGATTTGCCCTGGTTAGCAAGTTCTTTCACTATCATGTCGGCGTTGAATATGGAAGGCTGGCCGAATCCCTCCCTGACCATCTCCAGAGCCCTCTCAAGGAACTCAGGTTCGGTGACTGCGCCTATCTGGACCGAGAGGCTCGGCTGAAGGAGCCGCATCTCCTGAGCTACATCGATTATCATGTACGAAAGCTCATTCACGCCGCTGGAACCGTCCGGGGCGAGTCCGCCGGTATTGATCTGGGCGAAATCCGTGTAGGTGCTGCTCTCCTTGGCCGTTACGCCGACCTTGGGGGGAGCCGGCTGGTTGTTGAACTTGATCCAGAGGCAACCGAGCAGTTCCCGGGCTTCTTCCGGAGTCAGCAACCCCTTATCCAGGTCCCTCAGGTAAAAGGGAAGGAGATGACGGTCGAGCTTGCCGGGGCTGAAGGAATCCCAGGGGTTGAGTTCCGTCGTCACTCCAAGATGTACGAACCAGTAGTACTGGACAGCCTCCCGGAAAGTGGAAGGCGCTTCCCTCGGGACTCTTGAGCACACAGACGCGATCTCCAGGAGTTCCCGTTTCCTCGCGGGCGATCTCTCTGTACGGGCCAGCCCAAGCGCCTTGCTCGAGTACCTTTCCGCGAAGAGGACGAGGCTCTGGGCGCAGATATCCATGGCCATCAGCTGGATCCGCTTCCTCATGTCCCCGCCCTGCTTCTTCATCGAAACGGCTATCCGGCGCCGGAAGTCCTCCATTCCCATGGAGTAGATGCTGCCTCCCAGGACCGTGTGTCCGGGTGATCTCTGCTCCATGAATTCGGTGAAGACTCCGGCCTCGAAGCAGTCAAGCCACCGGTCTTCCATGCTGTGGAATATCATGTCCCGCATGGACCTGCCTTCCCAGAAGGGGATTATCCTCTCCCTGAAGACCTCTTCGGTCTCCCTGCTCACGGAGTAGGGTATCTTCTTCCTGGAATCGAGTATCTCAAGGTCCGAAAGCGAGTGGCAGCAGAGTTCGGGATATGTGGGTACGGTCTTCGGGCAGTTCCCCTTCTCCCCGACTATGAGTTCGTCCTCCCCTATATACAGGGCCCTGTTCTTCAGAAGGTGACGGAAGACCTTCGCCCTCAGAAGCGGCGCGGGAAGCTCCCGTGCGCACGGGTTCCTGTAGAAATCGGTCACGAGCAGCGCCCTTTCCGCCGAGATGGACGGAGCCGCCTCCAGGCTCTCCTCCCTCAGGCGCGCGACCCTGTCAGTCATGTGGTTCATTCTTCGATCCCGATGACTATGCCGGCACCGGTAAGGGATTCCCTGACGTACGTCAGCCGCCTGCCGGTATCCTCCGTGAAGCTGTCCTTCACCGTGATACCCAGCCGCCTGTACTTCTCCCTGTATGCCGAATGGTAGGGAAGCAGTTCGAGCACCGGTCGACGGGAGAGTGATTTGATGAAATCAGCCACTCCCCGTAGGTTGTCAGGTGCGTCGGTGACTCCGGGGATCACGGGCATCCTGAGAACGAAATCACCACCGTCTTCGGCCAGCGCTCTTATGTTGTCCAGAATCCCGCCTGCCTTCACACCCGTGTATTCCAGCATCTGAGGATCGCCCGCCAGCTTCAGGTCACAGAGCATCAGGTCGGCCAGCCCAGCGACCATCATGAAAACGGGCGCCGGTGCGTGGCATGAGGTATCCACGGCGGTATGTATGCCCCTCTCCCTGCATCGGGACAGGAGCTCGGCAAGGAAGTCCGGCTGCATCAGGGGCTCGCCTCCCGAAAAGGTGACCCCTCCCCCGGACTCCTCATAGAAGGGCAGATCGCGCTCCACCATCGTCATCACTTCCTCGACGTCAGTCCTCTGACCCGCGATGGCCCTGGCGCCGGCGGGGCACGCCCGGACGCATTCCCCGCAGAGGGTGCAGATTGTCCTGTCGGTCTTCCCGGGTCTCTTCGCATCCACGGCGCCGGACGGGCACGCCGATGCGCATTCTCCGCAGCCGAAGCACCTTGTCGAAAGAAGGACAAGCTGGGGAAGCGGCGAGATGCTCTCCGGATTATGGCACCAGGAGCAGGAAAGCGGGCATCCCTTGAGGAAGACCGTGGTCCTTATGCCCGGTCCGTCGTGCAGAGAGTACCTCTTGTACTGGAAGACCACCCCGCTGTTCACCAGACCGTCCCCCTGTTCATGGAACAATGTAATATCGCCGGATCATGTTCTCCCGCCAGGCTGCGCCCTGTCCCGGGACCATGGCTGCTGCTAGAAGTAGCCAAGGTTTCTCAGCGCCTTCAGCTCCACCTCCTCGAGGGATACCGGATTCGGCTCGCCTTCGGGAGGAACGGCCCAGTAATCCTGTGCCTCCCTCACGAGAGCGCTGTCGAGGGAAAGGGATGGCAGCCTTTCTCCGGGATCGACGGCCAGATCGTACTGGAAGGCCGCATCGGTATACGACACCCAGTGGAGCTTCGTATCATCCCTTCTGACAGCCACTCTGCCACCGCTGCTGAGAATGAGGCTCGATGGATATACCCGATCCGAAATGGCCGTTGAAATAATGTTCCGGCCTTCCAGTACCGGAGGCAGCTCCACGCCGCAGTACACGAGGACGGAGGGCAGTATGTCTATCTGACCAACCAGTGCATCTTCCTCGTATCCCACGGGGATTCCGGGTCCGGAGACGACAAGCGGTACGTTAAGCAGTTCCTGGTAAAGCGTGTGTCCGTGCCCCACACCGTCATGATCAAGGAATTCCTCACCATGATCGGCTGTTATTATCACCAGTGTGTTCCCGGCAAGACCTACCCTTCTCAGGCACCTGAGCAGCCTGCCGATCTGATGGTCAGTGTAGGCGATTTCTCCATCGTAAAGGTCGATCAGGTTGCAGCGGTCGCTTGAATCCAGCATCATATCACCCGAATTAACGAGTAACATGTCATCCTTGCTTCCCCACGCGCTGCCGAAGGATCCGCCGTAGGAGCGGTTCGTGAAGAGTGTATCGAAGGGCGGCTCCGGATCGTAGGTCAGATGAGGGTCGTAGAAATGAACTGCGAGGAACAGAGGAGCCTTGTCCTCCCTGGTTTCCAGCCAGCTCACGACGGAATCAACCGTTTCCCTTGCGTTCCGCGCCGTTATCTCCTCGATCGAGCTCTCGCAATCGAAGAGGTCGAAACCCCTGTGAAACCCGAAATCAGAACTCATGAAGAGGACATTGAAGAACGCAGCGGTCTCGTAGCCATCCTCGCCCAGTAACCCCGGCAGGTAAGGAAGTGAGGGATCAATGCCGTAATAGACACCGTCCCACATACCCGCCCTGTGTGAACAGTGGGACAGGCCGGTCATGATGGTGGTCATAGCGGGAAGGGTCCAGGGACTCTGCGACTGCACGCGCCGGAACCTTGATCCGACGGCGGCGAGGCTGTCGATCACGGGGGACGTATCCCTGCCGTATCCGTAGCATCCGAGATGGTCGGCCCTCAAGGTATCGATGAGTATCAGGACCACATTCGGTTTTTCGTGACCGGAGCCGCACGCAAGCGCCAGGATTGCCGGCAGCGCCATGGAAAACAGGGCTTTCTTCAATGCACGACCTTCTTCCAAAGGACGGAGGTACCCGGAATATCAGCGCCGCGTCATTCAAACGCAAAACCTGTTACAATGCGATTCCGAGGAGCGCTTCCGGCAGCTGGGCAAGTACGGTCTCCATCTCTCCGGACAGCGGAGCCCCGAAGTCCAGGCACTTCGGCTGGATCGCCAGGAGAAACACCGCGGCGCCGGTCTCCTCCTCCAGCCTCTCCATGACGAGGACCGGGGAAAGAGTATGGGTAGTGAAGCCGATTCCTCCGGCGAGATCGCTCCTATCCAGCAGTTCCACTGAACCGGGCCGCCTGTCAAGGTGAACCGCGTCGATAAGCACTACCGTATCCGGCTTGAGCCTTGCCACGCTACCTATGTAGTTCTCAGGAACGCTGCCGGCGTCCACCGTTCTCATACCCATTCGGGAAAGCCTGCACGTCAGTTCGGGACCGATTGCATCGTCGCCCCTGAGGATGTTCCCTATGCCCATGTACACTATCCTGCCGCGCAGCAGCTTTCTTAGTTCTTCTCTCAGCCGGTCGGGGATCAATGGCTCATTGCCGCTGACCATACCGCGCCCGGTCATGTCATCCCGGGAATCAGGCTTTGAGCATCCGCGTTTGGAATGATCGATTTCATAGAATCATCCGAGACGCTGCATCGTCGGAATAACGCAGTCCGACCTGCTTATTCGTAGGTGGCGGTCTTCCGTCGGCACTCGGCGCAGAGGATCTTGACCCTGTCCGAACGGCCGTCGTCGGCAAGCACGGTCTGGATGTTCTCGTCCGCCACGCCCAGCTCACGCAGCCTGGACATGTAGAGCGTGGGGTTGGAGAAAGAGAGTTCGCCAAGTTTCTCGGCAAGCCATATCAGATGGTCCCTGGTGGCGATGACGTCGCCGCAGACCTCGCAGAGCTGGAGTTCCTTCTCAATGGTCTCGTAGGCCTGGCTGCGATCGAAATAGGAAAGCTCCCACTTGTTCCCGAGGACTATCGCCTTGTCCCCCGTCTCCCTGATGCAGGCGTCCTGACATACGCCGCAGAAGATGCAGTCATCGGTGTAATGGATCATCACCCTCCTGGGAGGAGCATCATCATCCAGAATGTCCTCATGGGCGATCGCGGCAGAAGGGCAGGCCTCCTCGCAGGCGAGACAGCCCAGGCACTTGTCCTGGTCGAACTCCGGCTGGCCCCTGAAGTTCGGATGGGGCACATGGGGCTGTGCCGGGAACTTTGATGTGTAAGGCCCTTTGATTACGGCTTTTATCGCTTCTGCAAGTTCTCTGAGCTTTGGATACTTCATATTCCCATCCGCCTAGGCTTCTCCCTCTTTGTCTTCGGCGTAACTGTCGACAACGCTCCTGTCCCAGAGCTTGATCCCGGCTCTGTGGGCTCCACGGGAAACGGCGTGCGCTGCCACCGGCGAAGCCAGTACAAGGAAGACTATCGCGATCAGGGCCTTGAAACCGGTTTCAGTGAACCCCCCCGAAACCAGGAAGGTTCCGAACAGAATGCTGCATGTGCCCAGGGTAACGCACTTCGTCGCCGCCTGAAGCCTGTTGTAGACGTCAGGCAGCCTGACAAGGCCCAGACATCCGAGAACATCGAAACTGAGCCCCACTCCGATGAAAACCATTCCGATTATATCAATCATCAAAGCTTCTTCCTTCCAGGTACTTGGAAAGAGCCAGTGTTCCGATGAAGCTCTGAAGCCCCCAGGCAATGCCGATGTCTATGTACCAGGAGCGGCCGGATGCAATGCTGAGGACCGCGCACAGGCCCACTATCAGTATGCCGAAAATGTCGATCGCCACAATCCTGTCCGCAGCTGTGGGGCCCTTCAGAACTCGGTAAAGCACCATCAGGGATGACAGGATGAGTATGTACACCACCCGTCCCGCGAAACCTATGTGTTCCTGGTTCTGCTGGAAGAACATACTTCTGAATGGAAGCACGATGATGAGGGCTATGAGCCCCAGGAGTACGACTGTGCCCGCAATCCATCTGGCTAGTTTCATCATTCTACCACATCTTCTTCGAAAATCTTCTTGAGCATCGGTTCGAACCTGCTGCCTATCTCCCGGAAGGTGGTCTCCGGATCCGTTCCGACCACGTTGATCCAGTGGATGTAGAGAACCCCGTCATCCCTGTTGATGTCAACCGTCAGGGTTCCCGGTGTGAGGGTGATCGAGTTTGCCAGGAAGGTGAGGCCGGTATCGGATTTCAGTTCAGTCCTCAGCCTTACTATTCCCGGCTTGATAGGCATTCCAGGGTGTATGACGCGATAGGCCACGTCGAAGTTGGCCCTGATAAGCTCCCATATGAACACCGGAACGTACCAGAACAGGAAGTAGAACACACGAATGGGGTTGAAGAGCATATGGGGCCTGTTCACGAACATCGAACCCATGACCACGGACACGATCAGTGCAACCGCGCCTCCGGCGATGAGCTGCTGTACATCAGGGACCCAGGTGAGTATGCACCAGACCGCGAATGCGAAAACGAACATAAGTATCCTGCTCTTCATGCTACATCCCGCCCGTTCCTATGAGCACTCTCACCGCGGGGTCCAGGAAACCTTCTCTCACCTGAGGCACGAGGAGCAGTCCTCCCAGGATACAGACCAGGGCAAGGACCACCAGGGAAATGCGCATGAAAGCCGGCACCTCCCTGATGTTAGCGAACGCCGCCCTCACCTCTCCGAGGAACGCGTACCTGGTGACCTTCAGGACGTAGGCGATGGTCACTATGCTCATCAGTGCCGCCCAGGCTGCCAGTTTCATGTGATGGGCCTGCACCGCGGCGATTATGATTATCAGTTTGCTCCAGAAACCGGCGAAGGGCGGTATGCCCGCCAGGGACATCGCCCCTGCCAGGGTCGAGCCGCTGGTCACCGGCATCTTCCTCGCGAGACCACCCATCTCCTTCATGTCCCTTGTGCCGGTGGAGTACTCGACGGCACCCGAATCAAGGAACAGGAGCGACTTGAACATCGAATGGTTGAAAAGATGGAAGAGCGCTCCCAGGACCCCCAGCTCGGTACCTATACCCAGGCCGAGCATTATGTAGCCCACCTGACTGATGGAGCTGTAGGCCAGCAGTCTCTTCATGTCCCACTGCCTCAGTGCCACCAGAGCACCGACGCCCATGGAAACGGCCGCAAGGACGAGGAGGATGATGGAGACCTGATGCGGGAAGCC
Organism: Candidatus Fermentibacteraceae bacterium; assembly: GCA_016936235.1. Taxonomy (GTDB): domain Bacteria; phylum Fermentibacterota; class Fermentibacteria; order Fermentibacterales; family JCC-6; genus Aegiribacteria. Next base: position 26,103 of record JAFGPK010000046.1, read on the forward strand.
GAACACCGTGAAGAAGACCCTCGCGATGGCATAGACTCCCAGTGCTTTTATGAGCACACCCGAAAGCATCGCCGATATCGGCGCAGGAGCCGAGGGATGGGCATCGGGAAGCCATGCGTGGAAGGGAACCATCGCGGCCTTGAGGCCGAATCCGGTGAGCAGCAGTCCGAATACCAGGTAGATGAGGGCCGGCTGTCCCGAATCGGCCAGTATCGCTCTCATGTCTCCCATGTTCAGCGTTCCCGTGGCGCTGTAGAGGAAGATCACCCCCAGGAGTATCAGAAGAGATGCGACCCCGCCCATCACGGCGTACTTGAAGGAGGCCTCAAGTTCTCTCTTCTCGGTTCCGAAAGCAACCAGGGCGTAACTTGCTATGGAAGCTATCTCGACGAAAACGAACAGGTTGAACATGTCACCCGTGATCAGGACGCCGTTCATTCCGGCCAGCATCAGCAGGAAGAGCGTGTGGAACTGCCACTTCTCGGTGTACCTCGTCATGTAGTTTACGGAGTAGACCGCCACCAGGAAGGCCACGAAGTTCACGATGATGAGCATGAATATGGTGAATCCGTCCACCACCATCTGAATTCCGACTATCCTTCCGAGCACCTCATGGAAACCGCCCCAGTTGCCGACATTCAGGACGAAGACACGACCGGCCTGCATCCTGAGTATGAAGAATACTGACAGCGCGAAGGTGAAAACGGATGACATCACTCCCAGGGTATCGGGTATTCCCTTCACCCTCTTGAGAAGAGCGGTCAGGAAAGCTCCGGCCAGTGGGATCGCTACAAAGAGAGGTACTATGCTTTCACTAATCATAATGCTATCAACCCCGTCATCCTCTTAACTCCCGCATCCTGGTGATGTCAAAGGTGCCGTATTTTCCGTATAGCCTTATGGCAAGGGCGATCATGAAGGCAGTAGTCGCAAGACCTATGACTATTGAGGTCAATACCAGCGCATGGGGCAGAGGGTCCACCATGGACTGGGGCGGGATATTCTCGGTGGCGGAGAAGATGGCCGCCCTCCCACCCGTCTTGTAGGCAACAAGGATCAGGAACAGGTTCACGGCGTACTCCGCTATGACGACCCCGAGTATGATCTTGATGATGTTCCGCTTGGAGAGGACCGCGTAGATACCTATGCAGAAGAGTATCAGGCAGAGTATGTAGGGCATGTAAGCATTCATTGCTTCTTCTCCGATTCAAACTTCTGCAGAACGATGAGGGTGAGGAATATTCCGAAGAGCCCGGCCCCCACCTTCAGACTGATGGCGATGTTCTCCAGGGGTATGATGCCCGCGCTGACGAGGTCGCCCGGCTCCCCGTCGGGATGAAGGAAGTTGTCGAAGAACCCTCCGTACTGAAGCCCCATGAGAGCCAGGGCAAGGAACATAACGGCCCCGAGAGCTTCCACGAGACTTGTGCCTCCCTTTGAGAAGACCTTCCCGGACACCTTACCGCCGAAGGCCAGATCGAGGTTGATGAAGGAGAGAGCGATTATGACCCCGCCGGCGAATCCCCCCCCGGGAGTTATGTGGCCGTGCAGAACGATGTACATCCCGTAGAGGAATATCAGACCCACGGTAAGCCTGGTCACAGTCTTGACTATGACAGACATTCCATGCTCGTGTTCTTTACTCATTGTTCCCCTGCAAATCTTCCTCTTTTTTCTTTCCCTTGCTCCTCATTACGGTCAGCACGCCCACAACGGCTGTAAAGAGGACGGTGGCCTCGCCCAGCGTGTCGTAGGCCCTGTAGTCCAGTATGACCGAGGATACGACATTGACCGCTCCGGTTCCCGCAACCGCGTTCATCGGATAGAACTCCGATACCGTCATCAGCGGTGAACCGAAGGGGTTGAGCCCTCCACTGAAGGTCAGTGCTCCTGCAAGCACCGCAAGTCCAAGGAACAGGATGGCCAGAAACCCGCCGAAAGGTCTGCTGCCGCATGGCTTCAGGGCGATATCCCTGTGGAGGGTGGCCCTGATCAGGAGGATAACGGCCGCTATCTCCACGACTATCTGCGTAAGGGCCACGTCCGGCGCTTTCAGGAGCAGAAAGATGATGGAGAGTCCAAGGCCCACGATACCTACAGCCACGACCGCCGAAAGAAGGTTCTTCACCTCTATCGCGATTATCGCTCCGGCGATCATCAGACCAAGAAGAACGTATAATTCTATCATATTCCTAACCCAATCAGATCAGGACTATACACAGGACTGCAAGCCCTATGATGAACCAGAGGAAATACCTGGAGAGTATGCCGTTGTGCATGAAGGATAGTATCAGGCCGAAACCGGCCGCTATCTTCTGCAGCACTTCGTAAAGGTCGAACAGCTTCTTCTCCGCCAACCTGTATATGCCCCTCAGAATACCCAGCTCCCTGATGGTCCTGTAGAAATCAACTCCGGAAACCCTCATGTCAGGATTGTCGGCAAGGGTCTCGCCTCCTATGAAGGGGGCCGCCACCCTTGCATTCTTCAGGTTTCCGGCCCGGTAGATCAGGTACCCTGTCACAAGACCCGCGATCAGGATCAGAGTCGCAAGGCCGGACTGCCAGATGCCCGGCATGAAAACCTCGCCGGAGACCTCGGGGCTGAAGTAACTCCCGAAGGGTATCTTCCACGCGAACACGCCCAGCCCGATGCACAGCAGCGACAGTACCGAGAGGGGCAGCAGAGTGAAGAAACCGGTCTTTTCCCCGTTGTCAATGACCTTCCGGGACAGTTCCGATGGCTGTCCGAGGAACACGGAATGAACCAGTTTCATGAAACTGGCCAGAGTGAGGGCACTCCCCAGCATGGCGGCTACGAGCCATACCACCCAGAGCTTGCCTCCACCGGTTATGACACCCTGGTAGAGCATCCACTTGGACGCGAAACCATTGAAGGGCGGGACACCGGATATCGACAGCGAGGCCACGAGGAAGGCGACGAACACAAGGGGCATGGCCTTCACCAGGCCGCCGAGTCTGGAGAGGTCCGATGTGCCGGTCCGCCTCTCCACCTCACCCCCTGCCAGGAAAAGGCTGGATTTGTAGATGGTGTTGTTGAACATGTGGAAAAGAGCACCCGCTATCCCGACAGGATTGCCGGTACCTATTCCCAGCACCATGTACCCGACCTGGCTCACTGCATGGTATCCGAGCAGCCGCTTCATGTCGTGCTGGACCAGGGCCATCATCACCGCGGCCATGATGGTGATGCTGCCCAGGGCCATCAGGATAGTGTTCATGGCAGTCGTCATTACGAAGACATCGAGGGTGACCTTTGCCAGGAAGTAGATGCCCAGGAGTTTGTCGAGTGATGCGGGGAGGTACGCGGCGACAGGCACGGGAGCATCCCTCGCCGTGTCGGGAAGCCATGTGTGGAAGGGCATTGCACCTGCCTTGGCAAAGGCTGCGGAAGCCAGACACAGGTATGCGATGACCGAGCCGGTGGTGTCGAGGTCTATGGCCATTCCGCCGAAGGGCAGCTTGAGGAATCCGGCAAGGCCGGTCCCTCCGTACCTGATGCTCCATATCAGGACTATTCCGAGAAGAAGCAGGACATCGGTACCGCCTATTATTGCCAGTGATTTCCTGGCGGATTCGGGTGTACCCTCCCTGCTGCCGAAATTGATGAGCAGGTAAAGCATGAGCCCCAGGAACCCCCACAGGACCAGCAGGACCAGGAAGGTGGTGGAGAAGAGGATGCCCAGGGTGGCGACGAAGGTGGCGACAAGATAGATGTAATAGCGCCAGAGACCTTTTGTGCCGGTCATGTGCCTGAAGGAGTAGACCACGGTGAACACGAAGAACATGGCGGCGAACACAGCGCAGAGAAGTGACAGCGGAGTGGTGGCTAAATAGCCGTTCGGGTTCTTAAGGGCATCGATCAGGTATGTCATCGGACCCCCATTCTCCGTTTCATTTTCTCCGTCTTCTCACGGCTGAGCTGTACGAGGTCCTTCCCGTTGTAAAGCAGGCGGCCGCGAGGGTCCTTGACCGCTATCCTCTCGGTGCAGCAGTAACATGGATCGATGGCGGCGAGGATGATTGTGGCGTCTGAGATGGTCTCACCCTGTACCGTCGCCTTGTAGGTGGGAAGGTTCATGAAGGTGGGAGCCCTGACCTTGTGGCGGACCGGTCTGTTGGTCCCGTCGCTTTTCACGTAATGGAAGGTTTCGCCCCTCGGCGCCTCGATGTGGCCTATACCCTCCCCCGGCGGGACGTCCATGATATTGGCGTCTATCTCGCCGTCAGGCAGGTTATTGAGGCAGTACTTCATGATCTTCGCGGACTCGAACATTTCAAGGATCCTCACCACGGCCTTGTCGAAGACGTCACCGTTCTGCGTCACTATCATGTCCCATTCCATCTCCTGGTATGCCCCGTAGGGGGAATCCTTCCTGACGTCACGGGCTACGCCGGATGCCCTGGACGTGGGGCCCAGCGCACTGAAATCAATGGCTTCCTGGTAGGTCATGACCCCGACCCCCTTCAGCCTGGCATGGAGCACCGGGTCGTCAAGGACCGCCTTTTTCAGCATGTCCAGTGTTGGAAGTATCGAATCGATCTTCTTCAGGCAGACGGGTATGTCCCCGGCCTTGATATCGCGCCTGACCCCGCCTGGCTTGAACATGGCGTAGTTGTTCCTGTTGCCCGAGAGTATCTCCAGTACGTCAAGGATCTCCTCGCGGAGCTTCCAGGCCCACATGTATACGGTATTGTACCCGATGAAATGCCCGGCAAGGCCCAGCCAGAGCAGATGGGAGTGTATCCTCTCACCCTCCGCTATGATCGTCCTTATGTACTTCGCCCTGATGGGGACTTCCATGGGGAACACGTCCTCCACGGCCCTGGTGTAGGCAAAGGGATGGCTGGTGGAGCAGATCCCGCATATCCTCTCGATGACGAATGTGCTGTTCTCGAATGTCTTCAACTCCGAGAGCTTCTCGATGCCCCTGTGGTTGTATCCTATCCTGACATCGATGTCCACCACGGTCTCGCCCTCGACGGTGAGGGTGAAGAACTCGGGCTCCTCCTGCAGGGGATGGTAGGGGCCTATGGGTATTATCGTCCTGCCCATCATATACCCCTCGTCCTGTCGGCGGTCTCGTCCCATTCCTCGTAATCCTGTCTGAGCGGGTAGACACCCTCCGGCCAGTTGTCGGCCAGGAGCAGTCTTCTGGGATCGGGATGTCCGGTGAATGTGATGCCGAGAAGCTCGCTCATCTCCCTCTCGATCCAGTTCATGGCCTCTATATCCCTGCCCAGGGAATCGATTACCGGATCCTCCCTGTCCAGGAGGACTCTTAGAGAAATGAGGAGATTGATGTCCTCAACGATGAAATGGTAGAGAATTTCTATGTTCGGCGGCATGTCGGTGCCGGAAGCGATGTTGAACCTCGCACCCACGTTCCTGAACAGGTAGGTGCCTATCCGCAGTATGGACTCCGGAGTGATGGTAACATAGACCCGGGAGCGGGACTTGTCGTAGAGATCCAGAATATCCTCGTGAAAACGGCTGGTGAAATCCAGGAGTACTTCTTCTCTTGTCATAGGGTGCTGCCAACTTTCTCGATCAGTTTCACCGCACCCGCGATTATCGCTTCCGGTTTGGGAGGGCATCCGGGGATGTAGACATCTACCGGTATTATCTGGTCAAGGGGCACCGGGCAGTTGTAACTGTCCTTGAATATCCCCCTGGAGCCTGCACATGTTCCGATGGCGACTACCAGGCATGGCTTGGGCACCTGTTCCCACAGGGCCTTCATCCTCTCCACAGACATCCTGTTGCAGGATCCAGTTACCAGCAGGACATCGGCGTGCTTGATGCTGCCGACCAGAAGCATTCCGAACCTTTCGATGTCGAACCTTGGAGTAAGACAGTCAAGGGTCTCTATATCGCAGTTGTTGCAGCTTCCTGTAGAGAGGTGGAAGACCCAGGGCGATTTCAGGAGCGCTTTAAGTTTCAGGCTCATGACGGTTGCAGCCTTACCCTTCTATAAACGATTCAATGCCAGAACCACGGCAGCAATTGCCAGGATCGTGACCGGTCCCCAGAAGAACTTCACAGCCTGGTCGATCCGCACTCTGGGGTTCGTATTACGGATCACCGTGATCAGAGCGACTATCCCAACATACTCCAGCACGGTCCACAGGATATTGATCCCGTTGAACCTGAGTCCGCCGAAGAACAGAATGATGAGGAAGAACGGGAGGGTGAAGAGGAGCATGTTCTTCATGAGCTTGAAAATGGCAAGTCCCGGCCCTGAGTACTCCACCAGCGGACCCTCCACAATCTCCGTCTCCGCCTCAGGGATGTCGAACGGGACCAGGGCCAGCTTCGCCTGTACGCACAGGACAGCAACCACAAGGGCTATTATCCCTGAAGCGTGGCTTGCGACTATATCTCCGGACTGAGCTTCTATTATACCGCTGAGGCTGATGCTGCCGGTCCGGATCACGGGCACCAGCGCAGCGAGAATGAACGGGAGCTCGTAGGCTATGACAAGCTTCATCTCCCTGGAGGCGCCGAGGCTTGCCAGGGGGTTCCTGGACGCGAAACCGCCGATGATTATGCTGAG
>JAFGPK010000047.1 GCA_016936235.1 Candidatus Fermentibacteraceae bacterium
AAAGTGGTGGAGGCGGCGGGATTCGAACCCGCGTCCGGGAGCAGGGACCTGTCGGCTCTACATGCTTAGTCCGGATTGATTCTCGTCCCGTCTTGGCTCCGGTCAGCCTCCACGGGACCAGCTCCCATTAATCTCGTCGCTTACGCCCGGAAGCAGGGCTTCGCGACCAGCCCTCCGTCTTGCGCCCGGCCCCCGGTAGGAAGGCGATTCCCGGGGCGGACGGCCGTTCCTGTTTGGGAACGGCGTGCCGTTATTTATGCGGCAGTTGTTTCTATCCGCAGGATTTACGAGGTCGCGGACACCTCGGCATGCAACCGTCAGACCACTTCTGAACCCGTCGATACCTGTCGCCCCCATGGTCTGTCACTCACAGAACAATTATGGACACCCTTTCGTTCCTGTCAACCCCTTCCACCGAGGACTTGCCAAACAGACTTCCATGAGTTATTGAATTGAGTCTCATCTGATTCGTAAATACTAGTATTAGGAGCTGAAGTTATGTCCTGGATATGTGACATCTGCGGAAAAGGCCCTTCTGTGGGGAACCGTGTCAGCCATTCGACGAGGCACACGAAGCATGTATGGAGGCCGAACCTCCAGAAGGCCAGAGTCCTCATAAACGGCAAGATCAAGAACATCAAGATCTGTACCAGCTGCCTCAGGTCAGGCAAAATACAGAAAGCCTAGCCGGTACCAGGCGGGAAATCGAAGGGGCGGGAGAATATCCCGCCCCTCTTCTTTACCGTAAGAGAATGTCTCAGTCGAGTTCTTCCTTCTCTGCAGCTTTCTCAAGGTCCTTGATACGGCCCTGGTTCATCGATATCGAAGCGTGGTATTCCCTCGCCAGTCTCGTATGACCGAAGCCCATGTTGAGGAAACTCCATTCAAAGGACATTTCAGGGTCCACTTCATCCAGGACCCATCTGATATTGATGCCGGCGTTCTTGAATGCCGTGTTCCAGCCGACACCGGACAGCTTCTCCTCGAGGGCTCTGCTCACCCTGTGATCACCCCTTGCAAGGAGTGCCCTGATGTGAGCTTCCCTTGGGTCCCCGAACCATGCTTTCACTTTCTTCATCTTCCGGAACTCGCCGCTGAGAATGTCTATCCAATCCCTCAGATCGGTGGGATTCGCAAGAGGGGACCACTGGAAGGCGGTCCATGGTTTCGGGATGAACGGGTTCACGTACACTTCTATGGGCAGGTCCGTTCGGCTTCGCACTTCCTTCACGAAATCCACGATAGAGCTTCTGTCGGCATCGGTCTCGAAGGGCAGGCCTATCATGAAGTAGATCTTGATCTTCTCGGCGGACTCCAGGTGCTTGTCCATGGAATCAAGAAGCTTCTTGTTCTTCAGCTTCTTGCCGATCACCTTGCGCAGGAAATCGTTCCCCGTCTCCGGTGAGAGAACGATGGACTTCTCGGTCAGATCGTCGTGCAGCTCACCGGAATGGATCTGATCATCGTATTTATTTGAGCAAAGGACTATTTCAAGGCCTTTCTTCTCCGCGGCCTTGATTATCTTGCGGATATCCGGGTGGGAGCGGGGGGAGCTTCCAATAAGGGCCAGAATCTTTACATCTTGCAATTCATCAATGACGCTTTCCAGCTCCTCCAGTTTACACTCCCTGTAAGGGAGGCTGACGTAGCCCGGCTGGCAGAACTTGCAGTTGAAGGGACATCCCCTGGAGATCTCGAGCATGGTTATGTCCCGGTTGATGCAATCCGGTGAATGAATGTAGGAAGTCATTCCCATGCCGTCCGAACCTGCCCACTGGCGCATGATGGAGCTGACCTTGCCGGGAATGTCGTGGATGGATGGAATGTACATCCCGGGAAGCGTTGCCAGCCTTCTGAGCAGTTTCTTCTTGGAGGCTCCCTGTGCTCCGAGGCTCTTGATTGTATCGAGCACAGGCCCGATGGATGGCTCCGTCTCGCCTATGACGAATGCGTCCATGAACTCCGCCAGCGGCATGGGATTGGCGGTAACGGTAGTGCCTCCGGCAATTATGAGGGGCCATTTGATGACCCTTTCCGCCGATTTCAGCTGGATGCCTGAGAGACTCATCATCTCCAGTATCCTTATGTAGTCGTCCTCGCTGGAGGGGGTGAAGAACAGCAGGTCGCTCTGCTTTATTGATTTGCCGCTCTCCAGTGTGACGGAAGGGTAGCCGTACCTGCTTCTCCAGTGGTATTCGTCCATCTCGGGATAGAAGGCTCTCTCGCAGCAGGTCTCAGGCCATGAGGCCAGCTGCCTGAAAGTATTCTGGAACCTGAGGGAAGACATGGTCGCGCCGTATTCCATAGGCGAGGCCAGGATTATCTCGAAAATACCCTTGGTGGAGAATTCCAGATTGCATGTTTCATTGTCCAGAAGCCTGCGGCGGCGTTCGGCGTAATACTCGGCAGCAGGTTTTCTGCTCATATATGCTACCCTCCGTTCGTGGATGCGGGTAATATATGATATTGGAATCGATATTGCTAGCAGGATTGGCTATATATTTAGCATCCATGCAATTAGACAATTTGATCGGTTCACCCGGTCATCTCCTGAAGAACGGCGGCTGCTTCTTTCTGTCCTCCTTGTCGCTTGTCCTCGCTGCACCGAGTATGAAGGGTACACCCTCTCTCTCCATGGCCCTCACGCTGCTCTGACCGCTCAGGCTGTCAGCAAGTCTCATGTCCAGTGAATCCAGGTCGTGATCTTCCACCTCTCCGAAACCGGTTGCTATCACTGTCACCTTCAGTCGGTCCTCCATGCTCTCCACGATGCTGGTTCCCAGACTGACGTCGGCCTGCGGTCCCACGGCCCTGGTCACTATCTCCACCGCCTCATGGAACTCTGAGAACTTCATCGCGGCGGAAGCCTGTATGCTCACAAGAAGCGATTTGGCGCCCTCTATGGATACATTCTCGAGAAGAGGATCCGAGATCGCACGGGTGGCCGCCTCGGAGGCCCTGTGCTCTCCATTGCAGCAGCCTGTTCCCATCATCGCCCCTCCACCCGTGGTTATCACCTTCTTGATGTCCTGGAAATCCAGGTTCATCAGGCCTGGTGACGAGATGATGTTCGCTATCCCCTCCACGGCGTCCTTCAGGGTCCTGTTGCCCCTTTCGAAGGCGTTGAACAGTGTTTCCTCATCTCCGGCCTCCCG
>JAFGPK010000048.1 GCA_016936235.1 Candidatus Fermentibacteraceae bacterium
AATCAACAGGGGACAGGTATCATGATCGGTATCTGATCCGTGGAAATGGGGTTCATATGACAGCGGCCTTTCTGCTCTTCAGTATTCTCTCCGCACCGGTTCCTCCGGATCTCCTGATGCTGCAGGATACACTGGACCTTCACTACGACAATGTGTTCCTGGAGCTGTACAGCTGCCCGATACCATCGGTGGATCATTACGGCGCAGTTGAGATGGACTGGCTTACGGAGGATCCTCTTTCTCCGGACGACTGGTTCGTGATAGGCGATACCCTGGTCTCCCGTGAGATCGACACTTCCATGTTTCTCTTCAAGCCCGAAAGCGACAGTGAGGCTGCCGAGACGGCGGCATGGCTGGCATCGGCGCGGTATTGCCACTGCAGGATCCTTTCCGTGAACGTGATTCCCGAACCTGATGGGTATACCATTCCAGTCTCGCTCACCGTCTATCACTCTCCTCCGATGATGGGGGATGCTGATTCTGCACTGGTGCTGCATGTCTACACAGTAACCGGCGACAATTGGCACATGGAGGTTCAGGAAGCGGATTCAATTCCATGACATGATACACTGGTATCAAAATCGTCGTCGCAGAAGCGTTCCTGTCCGGGTCTCTCCCATCTGCGTATCTCCCCTGTTCGATAGCTTGACCATGACAGGAAGCGTTCTTATCATTGGTTTTCAAATCCTGTCCGGTAATGGAATCAAATATGAGCGGCGAGTATGAATGAACAGTTTTGAAGAGCAGTCGAGAATACTGAAAGCACTGGCACATCCTCACAGGCTGGAAATAGTCATGCGTCTCAAGGAAGACGGCTGCAGCGTCTCAGAGATCCAGGATAATCTGGGTCTTCCGCAGTCCACCATCTCGCATCATCTGCTCATATTGAAGAATGCGGGGGTGCTCTCAAGTCGCAGAGAGGGAACCGTCGTCTGTTACAGCATTGAAATAGAGGCTGTCAATGAAATACTGGGAATCCTGGCCGAGATTTGAATTTTTTTATACGTAATATCGGAATATTGACATATATGGATAATATCATATGTAATAAATTCACAGATGGATTCACATTGGCCGACACAGAAGAGTATTGAGAAGATGAACAGGCAAACCGATACCGAATTCACTCCGAAGATCGTGGGTTTCCTCTGCAACTGGTGCACTTACGCGGCGGCCGACCTCGCGGGAACCTCCCGGCTCAAGATACCCTCGACATTCTCCGTGATAAGGGTGATGTGTTCCAGCAGGATCGATCATAACCTTCTGCTCACTACTTTTTTCAAAGGTGCCGACGGGATCCTCGTGGCCGGCTGCCATCCAGGGGACTGTCACTACGGTGAGGGCAACTACTACGCAAGGCGGAGGTTCGCACTGCTGAAGAAAGTCATGGAAGTATTGGACATTGATGCGGAAAGGCTGCAGCTTAGCTGGATATCAGCTGCGGAAGGGCACAGGTACGCCGAAGTCGTCGGAAAGTTCACCGAAAAGATACGTGAACTCGGGCCGAACCCAATAAAGGGCAGTACACGTTTCTGACGGAAGGTAACCGGGCAATGTCGCAGAATGGCAGTGTTCTGATAATAGGTGCCGGGATCGCCGGGATGAAGGCCGCGCTCATGCTTGCGGGCGCCTCCAGGAAGGTGCATCTGGTCGAAAGACTGCCTATCATAGGCGGCAAGGTCATCAAGAACGAAGAGAGCTTTCCCAACATGGAGTGTTCAACCTGCATGGTTGCCCCCGTGCAGCAGGCGGTTCTGCAGAATCCAGATATCGAGACATATACCTACAGTACGGTGGACAGGATCGATGGAGGTCCCGGGTGTTTCAGTGCTGTGATCAGGAAGAAAGCGCGCTACATCAGCCTCGTGGACTGCATAGGATGCGGAATGTGCTTCGATCCGTGTCCCGTTTCGCTGGCCAACGAATGGGAAGAGGGGCTGATGCCGCGGAAAGCCGTGTATGTCCCATGTTCGGGATCACTCCCCAACGTGCCCGTGATAGACGCTTCCTCCTGTCTGCATCTCAGCGGGAAACAGGAATGCAGCCTCTGCGCTGAATCATGCGCTTTCGAGGCTGTCAACCTTGATGACAGCGACCAGGTAATCGAGATCGAAGTCGGTTCGGTGATCATTGCCACGGGAGCGGATACTTTCGACCTTTCCGCTCTGCCGAATCTCGGCTACGGAATACTGCCCTCCGTTTACTCTCCCTTCGAATTCGAGCGTCTCTTCGCGTCCAACGGCCCGACTCAGGGGGAGATCACTCTCAGAGGTTCCGGGACAGTGCCCCGGAGGATAGCCATCGTCCACTGCATCGGCCGCACCGAAGCCGGGTACTGCTCTTCGGTATGCTGCATGTATTCCTTCAAATTCGTTCGTTTTCTCCGGCACAAGCTGCCGGAAGCAGAGGTGTTCAATATCCATCTGGATGTCTGTACCCCGGGGAAGAGCTATCAGAGCTTTTTCACCTCGCTGGACGACAGGGATACGACGATGCTCTTCACTCCTTCCATCGATGATGTGAGGGTGACTGAGAACGGACCGTCGCTCACGTTGAGCTATCCTGCTCCGGACGGGAACACGAGGGAGATCGAAGTCGACATGGTGATACTCGCTGCGGCCATGGTGCCTGATCGCGGACTTGGGGAGATCGCTCAGATGGCGGGAATCCAGCTGGACAGACACGGGTTCGTAATGACTGTGGACCGGGAAAGCGGTTCGCTGCAGACTTCCAGGGACGGGATCTTCGTGGCGGGTACCGCGGAGGGTCCCAAGGATATACAGAATACGGTAATTCAGGCTGAATCGGCTGCGGGGCAGGCTCTTGAAGCCATGTCCGCGGCGGCGGCCGTCAACAAGGAAAGAGCATCGGGTTCATAGAATCATGATATCGTTTTGCTGCAGCGGGGTTTTACTATGAGGGCAAAAGTCGGTGTTTATATCTGTGAATGCGGTCCGAATATCGCTGAAAAAGTCGATATCGACGGAATAATCGCCGGGCTCAGCGAGTTCGACGGTTTCGGGGAAACCGAGCTGGTAGTGAAGAAGTACGGTTTTCTCTGCTCGAAATCCGGAAGGGAATTCCTCGAGGAGGAGATCAGGAACCTCGGTCTCACACACCTGGTGATAGGAGCTTGTTCCCCCAGGGACCATGATTCTACGTTCAAAGGAGTGTGCGGCCGAACCGACCTCAATCCTTACCTGTACAGGATAATCAACATACGCGAGCACTGCTCATGGGTAATAGACGACGTTGAGAAGGCGACCGAAAAGGCAGAGAGTTATCTTCGCGGGGGCATAGCAAGGGTTCTCCGCCAGTCAGAGCTCTTCGAGAATCCCATCGATGTGAATCCCGATGTTCTGGTCATCGGGGGAGGAGTAGCCGGGATGCAGGCCGCCCTTTCACTCGCCGCGGAGGACCGCAGGGTCAGCATTGTCGAGAGAAGCGACCGCCTGGGAGGGAGAGCTCTGGAGCTGTCGGGGCTCTCTTCAGGGACTTTCAGGGGATCTGATATCGCAGCCGGGCAGGTGGAATCCGTCATGGGGAATCCGTACATCGATGTGTTCCTGAATACCGGGGTCTCATCGGTCATCGGATTTCTGGGTAATTTCGTCATCGAGCTCCTGTCGGATGAGGACGGCGCCACGACCGAAATAAGCTCCGGAGCCATAATCGCCGCCACGGGCTGTGCAGTATACGACCCCTCCCTGAGCGGTAGTTACAACTACTCCGACCGGGACGATGTCTACAATCCTCTTGAGATATCGAGGATGCTCTCCTCGGAAGGCGGGGTCGCTCTCAGATCCGGCGGGCGACCGGAAAACATAGCGCTGGTCCACTGCGCGGGACGGGATGAGTTGAACTACTGCAGCGGGATCTGCTGCGGGGTCATGATGAAGACCGCACTCCTGCTCAAGGAGAGTATCCCGGGTGTCGACATCACCGAATTCTACCGGGATATCTGTGTCCCTCCCCACGAAGGCCGGCAGCTGTACGAGTCCGTTCTGGAGGCTGGTGTCGATCTTGTCAGGGTCGAGAGTGCCGGTCTGTCAGGCACCACGGTCAGCTTCAGAGAGAAGAGCGGGGTTGAAGACCAGCGGTCCTTCGACATGGTGGTTACCGCTCCAGCTCTGATACCGTCCCCGGATACCGCCGATATCGCTCTTCTGCTTGGAATTCCGCTTGACGACACCGGGTTCTTCCAGGAAGCCCACAGAATGACCGATCCCTCCGGAACGACAACGGACGGCGTATTCATCGCCGGCACTTCGCAGGGACCCAGGGGTATTCTTGACTCAATGAGATTCGCACGCGCGTCAGCCGGTCTGATCCTGACCAGGCTGATCATCGGTGAGAAGCTGGTACCGGAAGTGGCGGTCTCCGAGATACTTGAAGCCTACTGCACCGGATGCGGCAACTGCCTTGAGGTATGCGTCTACGGGGCCATCTATTCCGACGGATCAAAGGGTGTATCAGTGGTCAACGAAGCCATCTGCAGGGGATGCGGCAACTGCTTCGGCAGCTGTCCTTCGGGAGCACTGAGAACGAAGCACTTCACGAATACGCAGCTTTATCGCGAGGTTGACGAGGCTCTGAGATGATTTCCGGAGAGGAAGAGCGGATGGATGCTGCCGGTATCCCTTACATGATTCGACCCGGGAAAGGACCGGAGGGATCGGTCCTGGACCTTCTGGGACAGCTGATCGGATCGGGAGGAGCCGACGCTCTGTTGCTCCCCTTCAGGGTACCGTCAGGGGATTCCTTCGCGTGGATAATGTTCAGTGATGTCTCCCTGCTGAAAGACGCTGTGCCCTTCCCCGCAACGATGCCGGTTCAGGGAGGCAGGGCTCTCCGGAGCCTGACAAGAAAGGAAAAGGGGAAGCTGAGAATCATCGCCCTGATGCGTCCCTGCGAGATAAGGGCCGGCATGGAACTTTCAAAGCTGGGTCAGGTAAACACCGAGAATCTCATCCTGGCCAGCTATGACTGTCCCGGTGCCGTCAAGCTGGAGGATTACGTGGCCGACCCGGTCTCCTGCGACAGTGCCCACAGCGAGATGAGAAGCCGTGGCGAACCGTCCGGAAACGCAAGGAGCGCCTGTTCCACATGCGTGGATTTCTCCATGGTGGACGCTGACATTCATTTCGGATACTTCGGCATCAAGGACGGCGGAATGCTTGTTCTTCCCGGAAGTCCGGCGGGAAGAGCCCTCCTCGAAGGTCTGAACCTCGAGGAAGGAAGGGGACTGCTCCCGCAATGGGAGGCCGAGATTTCCAGGCTCGCCGAAAGAAGGGCCGCCACCCGTGAAGAGACCTTCAGGGAAACAGCAGAGAGAATAAGCGGTTTCGACGGAATGCTTGCGACCTTCTCCAACTGCATCGGATGCCACAACTGCCAGAGCGCCTGTCCTATCTGCTACTGCAGACTCTGCTATTTTGATTCGGAGGTGTCCAGGACCGATCCCGAGGCTCTCATTACCGCAGCGGAGAAGCGGGGAGGGATCTCGATTCCCCCTGACAGGATAATGTTCCACACCGGCAGACTGGCGCATATGAGCCTTTCCTGCGTATCCTGCGGACAGTGTTCCGATGCCTGCCCCGTATCCATTCCCGTTGCGGATGTCTTCAGCTTCGTAGCCGAGCGCACGCAGCGGGCGTTCGATTACAAATCGGGGAGAAGCGATGGAGAAGCGCTCCCCCTGAGGAGATTCCTGAAGAACGAACTCGACGGAGTGCATGAAATGGTGAAGGATGCCGAATCGGAGGCCTCGCCCAATGAGTAGCATCTCTATTGATAAAAGCGTAGCGATGGGACTGAAGGATCTTCTTGGGTATCTTCTTGATTCGGACAAGGTGGATTCCGTGCTTACGATGCGCAGGATACCGGAAACCGGGGCATGGGACCTGGCCCTGATCACGGATTCGGGGAACCTGGGCGAAGCCGAACCCCTGGCGCCGGTTATGACGGTGAACGCCGGGAAGGAGCTCTCCTCTCTGTCCCTCTCCGGCAAGCGGATCGCCGCTGTCCTCAAACCCTGTGAACTCAGGGCTCTGATCGAGCGTGTGAAACGGGAACAGGGCTCTCTTCAGAACCTTCTGACGATCTCCCATACATGCAGCGGTGTGTTCCCCCTTGAACAGGCGGCCGACGGCAGTATGAACGAACTGCTGCCCAAATACGAAAAGGTCGCTTCAATGGGTGAGGTTCCGTCCAGCGTTCGGGACACGTGCAAAGCCTGTCAGCATTTCATCCCGGTGCATCCCGACATAATGCTTGCCTCCGCGGGTGCGCAAAGACCCGGTGAGGGCTGTGTTCTCTATCTCGAAGGCGGGAAGGCGGAGGAAGCGCTCAGGGAATTCAGGGGCGTCCGCGATGACCGGGTTTTCGATCCGTCATCCCTGGACAGAACGGCCGCCGCGAGGAAGAAGGAGAGGGACAGGCTGTTCGCGCGCGTAGAGAATGACTGCTCGGGACTGGACGGTCTTCTTAACGTATTCGGCAAATGCGTCGGGTGTCACGGCTGCAGCAGAGTATGTCCCATTTGCTACTGCGCCCTCTGTGATTTCGAGTCGATGAACTTCGACTACAATCTGCCCTATTTCGAGGAGCATCTCAGCCGCAGAGGCGCATTGAGGCTGCCTCCCGATACGGTAATGTTCCATCTGGGAAGGCTTACGCATATGAGTTTTTCCTGCGTGGGCTGCGGCATGTGCTCGGATGTGTGTCCGGTGGGAATACCCGTGGCCGCGGTATTCAGCAGGACAGGGGAGAGAACGGCTTCCCTTTTCGATTACGTTCCTGGAAGGTCTCTCACTGAAGAGATCCCCGTAATGGTGTTTAAGGAGGAGGAGTTTTCCGAACTTGGATAGGTCCGGTGAGCGGTCCGTCCTGATGCTACGGAGAAGAATATGAACAAGGAATTCGTACCGAGGATCACGAGTTTTCTCTGCAAATGGTGCTCATACACAGGTGCAGATCTGGCGGGCACCAGCAGGCTTCAGTACTCGGCCTCCATAATACCCATCCAGGTGATGTGTTCCAGCAGGGTCGATCCGGTCTTTCTGCTGAAAGCCTATCTCAGCGGTTCGGACGGAGTGCTTCTCGGAGGCTGTCATCCCGGGGACTGCCACTACGAGACCGGCAATTACCACACTCGCAGAAGGTTCGCGATAGTCAGGGAAGTGTTCGAATCGCTGGGCCTGGAATCCGACAGACTCAGGCTATCCTGGATATCAGCGTCTGAGGGGCCGAAATTCGCCAGGATCGCCAATGAATTCACCGAAGAGATCAGGCTGCTCGGAGAGAATCCAACGAGAAAGAGCATTTTTCTGTGAAGAAGAGCAGAAACTCCGTTCTGGTTCTGGGTGCCGGTATCGCCGGGATACAGGCATCCCTTGATCTTGCAGAGATGGGCGTGGGTGTGCATCTGGTGGAAGGGACACCGACCATCGGCGGCAGGATGCCCCAGCTGGACAAGACGTTTCCCACCAACGACTGTTCGATGTGCATACTGTCCCCGAAGATGAGCGAATGCGTGAGACACCCTCTGATAACACTTCACATTAAGTCCAGCCTTGAGAAGATAGAAGGCGCTCCCGGAGATTTCCGGTGCACGGTTATCGAACGGGCGAAGTACGTGGACCCGGTCAAATGCGTATCCTGCGGGCTGTGCGAAGAGAAATGCCCTGTCAAGATCGATGATGTCTTCGATGAGGGGCTCAGGAAAACAAAAGCCATCTCAAGGTATTTTCTGCAGAGCATCCCTTCGGAGTACACCATCAATGCCGGACACTGTCTGTACCTCACTAAAGGTGTATGCAGGCTTTGCGAGAAGGTTTGCCCGACCGGAGCCATCAATTACGGGGACATGGACAGGGAAATCGAGCTGAACGTGAACGCTGTCATTCTCGCGACCGGGATCGATCCCTACGACCCGATAGGTTTCGGTCATTTCGGCTATCGCCGATACAGCAACGTCGTGACATCCCTGGAATTCGAACGGATGCTCTCCGCATCCGGACCCCTGAGCGGTCATGTGGCACGGGCATCGGACGGCAGGGCCCCCGAGAACATAGCCTTCATCCAGTGCGTGGGATCGAGGGATATAAGCATTGACAGGAATTACTGCTCCTCGGCCTGCTGCATGTTCGCCATTAAGCAGTCCATCATCGCCAGGGAGCACAACAGAGACCTGAGCGCAACCATATTCTACATGGACATAAGAGCTTTCGGAAAGGATTTCGACAGGTATTACGAAAAGGCTCAGGAGCAGTACGGCGTGGAGTTCGTAAGGTCCAAGGTCGCCGAGGTCAGGGAACTCAGGAACGGGAACCTCGAACTGAAGTACACCTTCGAGAACGGTGACATTCAACACAGAGAGTTCGATATGGTGGTTCTGTCCATAGGTCTGCAGCCACGGGCCGGAAGCAGGGAGCTTTCCGGGAAGCTCGATATCGGGCTAAACAGATTCGGTTTCTGCAGATCGGACACCTTCAGACCTCTTAACACTACACGGGACGGTGTTTTCGTCTGCGGCGCCATGAACGGTCCGAAGGACAATCCGGAATCCGTCGTATCCGCGTCCGGAGCTGTCGCAGGTGCGATGGAGTATCTGGACGCGGCAAGATACGAACCATCCGCCGGCGGCGGGGGCGTACCGGAAAAGCATGTCACCGGTGAACGGCCGAGAATAGGTGTTTTTGTATGTCACTGCGGCATCAACATAGCGGGAGTAGTGGATGTAAAGGATGTAGCCGCATACGCTGCCGGTCTTCCGAATGTAGAGCATGCGGAGAATGTGGTCTACGCCTGTTCCACCGACTGTCTAGAGACCATTAAGAGCCGCGTGGCTGAGCACGACCTGAACAGGGTGGTGGTCGCAGCCTGTACTCCCAGGACCCATGAGCCTCTGTTCCGTCAGACCATCAGTGAGGCAGGCCTCAATCCCTACCTTTTCGAGATGGCGAATATCCGCGACCAGTGTTCATGGGCTCATATGGATGAACCTGAACAAGCCACGAGCAAATCAAAGGACCTGGTGGAGATGGCGGTAGCCAAGGCTCGCGGACTTACGCCCCTGGAAAGACTGCCTATCGAGATAGATCCGGAGGCTCTTGTCATAGGAGGCGGGCTGTCAGGGATGTCGGCGGCTCTGTCCATCGCTGATGCCGGGCACGATGTCTATCTTGTGGAGCGGGCGGAAGATCTCGGGGGGAACATGAGGGACATCTTCTTCAATTTTGACGGTTCCGATCCGCAGGAGTTCCTCTCCGGGCTGATTGACCGGGTTCTCGGTCACAACAGGATAAAGGTGTGGAGGAAAGCATCGATAGAAGACATAACAGGATACGTGGGTAATTTCCGCACGAAACTGACGGGCGAATCGGGAGAGCTGGAAGAACTCAGTCATGGCGCGGTGGTGGTGGCGACCGGCGGACAGGAGCATGAGACCGAAGAATACCAGTATGGCCGTTCATCTAGGGTGGTGACGCAGAAGGAATTCGAAAGGATGCTTCATGACGGTTCCTTCCCTGCGGGCAGGCTCAGGGAAGTCGTAATGATCCAGTGCGTCGGATCCAGGGAGGAGGGCCGAATGTACTGCAGCCGCATATGCTGCAGCAAAGCGGTCAAGAATGCTCTCCAGTTGAGAAAGAGGAAGCCCAGGGCCAATATCTACTTCGCGGTCAGGGACGTGAGGACTTACGGTTTCGCCGAGGAGCACTATTCAGAACTCCGGGACAGCGGAGCGCTGTTCTTCAGATATACGCCCGATTCCAAACCAACAGCGGAGTTGATCGATCCTGAAGATCCCCACAGCAGGGTAAGGGTCACCGTTCTTGATCCGGTGCTCGAGAAGGAAGTGGTGATCGACGCAGACCTGCTCGTTCTGGCTACGGCGATAGACGCTCTGCCCGAGAACCTGAAACTGGCCCGGATGCTGAAGGTACCGCTGAATTCAGACGGGATGTTCCTCGAGGCCCACGTGAAACTCCGTCCCGTTGATTTCGCCACCGAGGGTATCTTCGTATGCGGACTGGCCCACGGACCGAAGGACATGAGCGAATCCCTGGTACAGGCCAGGGCTGCCGCCGGGAGGGCGCTTACGTTCCTCAGGAAGAAATCCATCCTTGCCGAGGGTACCATCGCGGAAGTAAGGCGGGAAAGGTGTTCCGGCTGCGGCTACTGCCAGGCTGTATGCGCCTATTCGGCCATCGAGGTCGATCCTGAGGAGCAGGTGGCCGTGGTCAACGACGCGCTGTGCAAGGGTTGCGGCGCATGCGTCGCTTCATGCAGATGCGGTGCCCTGGATCTTCGCGGGTTCAGCAATATTCAGCTTTACTCAGTTTTCAATTCTCTTGTCCGGGAGACTGCGGAAGGAGTAGTCAACTGATGAGCGAATGGCAGCCCAGGATACTGGCGATACTCTGCAACTGGTGCTCCTACGCCGGAGCCGATCTGGCAGGCGTCTCAAGGATACAGTACCCGCCCAACATAAGGGTCGTGAGGGTCCCGTGTTCCGGCAGGGTGGACCCGCTGTTCATATTGAAGAGCCTTCAGGCTGGTTTTGACGGTGTTCTCGTTTCAGGGTGCCATCCGGGCGACTGTCATTACATTTCCGGGAATTACGTTGCCAGAAGGAGGTTCGCGATCCTGAAACCTCTACTGGAGTTCGTTGGGATAGAACCGGACAGGGTGCAGTTCTCGTGGATATCTGCCGGTGAGGGGGAGCGGTTCGCGACGGTGGTTACCAAGGTGGTCGAAGACGTTAGAAAGCTCGGTCCCTCGAAGAGGATTGTGAAGAAAGCATGAATGTGACCGCGAAGCTGAGAGAGACGATAAGAGAGCTTTTCTCCGCAGACAAGGTGGACGTCTTCCTCGCGTGGGAAGAGGGATCGTTGCCGATGTCCTCCACGCCTCTTTTCATAACTGACGGGGCTCAGGCCGACCGCGCGATCTTCGACCCCAGATGCGGCAACAACCTCTCCGTTTATTTCACGAAGGACTCAAGGCAGTTCCGCGGCAAAAGAGTGGGGATAGCCGTCAAGGGCTGTGACGCGAGATCGCTGGTCCTTAACATCCAGGAGAACCAGGTCCTGCGCGACATGGTGGTGATAGTCGGAGTTCCATGCAACGGAGTGATCGACGGGAAGAAGATCCGGAGGAGAACGGGTGGGAAACAGGTAACCGAAGTGATGGAGAACGGAGATTCGGTAACGTTGAAAGGACCGGAGTTCAGCATTACTCTTGACCGCAGCGAAGTCCTGAGTTCCTCATGTCTCAGATGCGTTCATCCGGATGCCACGGAGTACGATGTATTTCTGGGTGAAGCGAGGGCAGAGGTCGGTAACGAAAACAGAAGAAAAGCGCTGGACGAGGTCGAGGCGCTCTCCTCCGCCCAGAGGTGGGAGCGGACAAGAAAGGAATACGAGAAATGCATCCGCTGCTACGCCTGCAGGAATGTATGCCCGTCCTGTTACTGCAGCGAGTGCTTCGTTGATCAGAACGATCCTCAGTGGATCGGCGGCACCTGTGATGTCACCGACACGGTGATATTCCACCTGATCAGGAACCTGCACGTCGCGGGGAGATGCGTGGAATGCGGCGCCTGTGCGCGAGCCTGTCCAATGGACATCGATCTGCTCCTGCTGAACCTGAAGACAGCGGAGGAGATAAAGAAGAGATTCGGCGATACTGCCGGGATCAGAATCGACGGAAGACCGGTGATGGCAGAATTCCGTGAAGACGAGAAACAGGAATTCATAATGGGGTAACCGGAATGTACAGACTTGACAAGGGCAGATTCGACGAGTTCATCCGGCTCCTGGGCAGGGAGTACAGGACTTACGCTCCCGTGCGCACCGCCGGACGGACCGGTTTCGCCATCGTAGACTCGGCCGGGATGATAGACACCGATGTCCTCGTAACTGACATGTCTCCCAAGGAAATATTCTTTCCTCCTTCGGAAACGCTTTTCAGATACGGCAGGAACGGCATAAAGACCGATGAGGTCCCGGAAAGACCCATCGCGGTCTGGGGCATCAGGAGCTGTGATGTCAGGAGCCTGTCCATGCTCGACAGGGTATTCGGCAGCGCCGTACAGATGCCCGAAGATGACAGGTTCAAGGATCCCTACTGGAATCACAGGTACGGCAGCTCCCTGCTTTTCGGCTCCGCCTGCATCGATCCCTCCCCGACCTGCTTCTGCAACTGGTTCGGCGGAGGACCCTTCAATAAGGACGGCATGGATGTATTCACGGTGGACGCCGGGGAGTACTACCTTCTGGAACCGGTAAGCGGGAAGGGACAGGAATTCATCGGCGGACTGGCCTGTCTTGCTCCTGCAGGTGAGAGTGAGCTGGACCTCGTTTCCGCCATTGCGGCTGAAGCCGCTTCCAGGATGCCGGAGGAGGAAGACCTGAAGGAGGCCGGCAGGAAGCTCTCCGATATCTTCGATGAGCCTGTATGGAGCGAATTAAGCGCCAAATGCGTCAACTGCGGAGCGTGCACTTTCTGCTGCCCGACCTGCCACTGTTTCGATATCCAGGATGAGAGCCAGGGATCCGAAGGTCGAAGAGTACGCATCTGGGATTCATGCATGTTCCCGATCTTCACAAGGGAAGCGTCGGGCCATAATCCGAGAGCCCTCTCAAAGGAGCGGGTGAGGCAGAGGATCATGCACAAGTACAGCTATTCCCTGGAGAACTACGGGGAGTTCCTCTGTACCGGTTGCGGAAGGTGTGTTTTAGTATGTCCTGTGAATCTTGATATAAGGGATGTTCTGAGAAGGCTTCTCCATTACCGGGCCGAAGGAAAATGCAATGGATAATAGCTACGTTCCGATACGCATGAGAGTGGAAAAGATAGCGGTGGAGGATCCTGAGCGGAACCTGAGAACGTACGATCTGGCCTTTGAGGATGAGGATGCCGGGAAACGATTCAACTACCTTCCAGGGCAGTTCTGCGAAATGTCCATCCTCGGAAAGGGTGAATCGCCCTTCGGAATAGCCTCTTCACCCTCTGAAGGGGATCTCCTCAAGTTCACCGTCAACAGGGCCGGTTCGGTGACCGGCGAGATCCATTATCTGAGAGAAGGGGACGCAGTAGGCATCAGGGGACCCCTTGGAAACTGGTACCCCGTTGAAAAGCTCAAGGGGATGAATGTCCTGATAATAGGTGGAGGCTTCGCCTTTACCACACTGCGTTCCCTTCTTGTCTACCTTCTGGGATCCAGGGGCGATTACGGAGACATCAACGTAATCTACGGGGCCCGGAATCCCGACCTGTTCATATACAAGAACGAAATAGAGGAATGGAGAACCAGGGAGGATATGGAGCTGCACCTCACCATCGACAGCCCGGTGGATGGCTGGAGCGGCATGACCGGGTTCGTACCCTCCGTTACCGGCGAACTGGCACCCGGACAGGAGAACACCATGGCCATCGTGTGCGGTCCGCCCATCATGATCAAGTTCACGCTCCCGGTACTGACGGAACTTGGATTTCCCGATGAGCGGATATACACCTCTCTGGAGCGGAGAATGAAATGCGGCATCGGCAAATGCGGCAGGTGCAACATCGGTTCCCGCTACGTCTGTATTGACGGCCCGGTGTTCTCCCTGGCTCAGCTGAGGAACATACCGGAGGCATTTTAGATGGAGATAGCCTGATGGACAAGATAATAATCGCTGAAAAAGATCCCGACTTCAAGAACGACATTGCTTCCCAGCCGGGTGCGGAATCCTTCATGCGCTGTTTCACGTGCGGCACATGCACGGCCTCGTGCCCGGTGGCCGAAGTGAATGACCAGTACGACCCCAGGAAGATCATAAGGATGTCCATTCTCGGCATGCGGAAAGAGGTCCTTTCATCGGACATCCTCTGGATGTGTTCGCGGTGCTACACATGCCACGCCCTTTGCCCGCAGAACGTGAAGTTCACCGATGTCATCAGCATTCTGAGGGATATGGCCGTCAAGGAAGGGTACGTACCTGCTGAAAGACTGGAAAAGGCAAGGGAGCTTGACAGGATCATCCAGGATCTCAGATGCAGGATCATCGGGAACAAGCTCCATCCAGACGAGGAACTCGGAAAAGAGATACTGAGAATGGTGCAGGATGAGATCGTCGAAGAATGGTAGATCATGACTGAAGAGAGAATACGATCGTTTGACAACCTTATGTCAGAGGTGATCTCAGCCGGGATCTGCGGGAAGTGCGGGGGATGTGTCTCAGTGTGTTCGGCCAACATGATAAGGGCTCTGAAGCTTGATGAGAACGGCTTCCCGACCTACGCGGAGAAGGATAGATGTCTTGAATGCGGCCTGTGCTACATAATCTGTCCCCAGACTCACTGCGTAAGGGATGAAGTGAGGGCCAGGTTCAAGTGGGAGCCTCCCATCGGCTACTACTCGGATGTCATCTCGGCACAGTCCACCGACCGGGAGATACTGGACGTAGCGACGGACGGCGGTGTCGTAACCGCTCTGCTTGTCCACATGCTGGAATCCGGGTTCATAGACGGCGCGGTCGTCTCCATCAGCAGGGACGGTTTCGGCCGGGAACCCAGCGTGGCGGTAACGAGAGAGGAACTGATATCGGCAGCGGGTTCACATTTCGGCGAGCTCCCCCATCTCGAGGAACTGGGTGACAGGTATACCAATTACGTCTCCGCTGTGAGATACGCCACCAGAGCCGCTCCCCGGAAGCTCAACAGGCTGGCGGTGGTGGGAACTCCATGTCAGATAACGGCCATACGCAACATGCAGGCCCTCGCCATGATGCCCTCGGACATAATGACCTTCACCATAGGCCTTTTCTGCATGCAGTGCTTCGATCTAAGGAAACTCCTGGAAAAGGACTTTCTCAGCAGGAGGAACATCAGTCTCGATGACATACTGGGGATGAACATAAAGGATGAATTCATTCTGACACTGCAATCAGGAATAAACGTCCGCATTCCGATGAGGGAGATCGAGGAAATAGCCAGACCCGCATGTCTCAAATGCCAGGACTTCGCCAATGATTTCGCCGATATCTCGGTGGGCGGGCTCGGTTCGCCTGACAAGCACACCACGGTGATGATCAGGACCCTCAAGGGTAAGATGATGATTGCCGATGCCCTGGCCGGCGGCCTCATCCGGAAGACGGGTGAGGGTTCTTCTGAAAAAGCGGGACCGGGCCACTCGGGGATGGTATCCCTGGTTAAGGAATTCGCTGAGAGGAAAAAGGCCAGGGGAGCCCGTTACAGGAGTACACCGGGCGGGAAGAATGACTGAATTGAAGAAGAAAGAGAAGATCGGAACCCCTGATACGGCTGACCGGCAGTCGGGTGCCGTAATGGTCGTGGGCGGAGGTATCGCAGGAATTCAATCCTCGCTGGACCTTGCCGATTCGGGTTTCAAGGTCTACCTGCTGGAGAGGACCCCGGCCATCGGCGGGACCATGGCCCAGCTTGACAAGACCTTCCCCACCAACGACTGCGCCATGTGCGTTATTTCCCCCAAACTGGTCGGAAGCGGTCGGCACCTGAACATCGACCTCATAACCAATGCCGAGCTGATGGGCATTGAAGGGGATGCCGGCAATTTTACCGTCAAAGTGAAAAGGCATCCCAGGTACGTTGATTCGGAGAAATGCACCGGCTGCGGCGCGTGCGTCCAGAACTGTCCGGTATCCAGGATCATTTACGCTGTGGAACTGGATGAGGTCGAACTGGAGAGGAAGGATCTCGATATCGTCATGCCTCTGCTGGAGGACAGCGCGGGGACCAGGGGATCGCTCATGCCCGTACTGCAGGCCATAGACAGGCATTACGGTTACCTCCCGAAGGATGTCATCAGGTTCATTTCCGGAAAACTCGATGTGAGCATATCCGAGATCTACAATATCGCCACCTTCTACAACTCCTTCAGTCTCGTACCGAAGGGCAGGCACAGGATAAGCATCTGCATGGGGACCACGTGCTATGTAAAAGGGGCGGAGAAGATCATGCAGAAACTGTGCAGGGATCTCGGGACCGAGCCCGGGGGGACTACTGAAGATCTGAGATTCTCCGTAGAGGCTGCCCGTTGCATAGGATGCTGCAGCCTGGCTCCTGCAATAATGGTAAATGACAGGGTTTACGGAAGGGTCAAGCTCAGCGACCTCTCCGGCATACTTAAGGAATACGAATGATCGGCAGTTATACCCGGCTTCTTGACGGTCTTCAGGAGACCGGCCTTTCATCGCTGTACCCCGACAGGTTCAGGATATCCGTGGGAATGGCCACCTGCGGCCTGGCCACCGGGGCCATGGGAGTATTTCAGCGGCTGAAGGAGGAACTGGACAGGACGGGTTTCGATGCCGTCCTCTCCAGGACGGGCTGCCTTGGCTTCTGCCAGAGAGAGCCCGTGGTCGACCTTTACGTTCCCGGCGGACCCAGACTGACATACGTGGAGATGACGCCGGAAAAGGCGGCAGGGTTCATAGACGTTCTTTCCAGGGGCGGCATACCGGTGGAAGATCTCCTCTGCGTGCATCAGAGCGAGACCCTGCTGGGCGATACGGTCCGGGAGTACGGTACGAAGGGGATGGATCAGCTGTCCGGCGTACCGCTTTACACCGAAGTGCCATTCTTCTCCAAGCAGAGCAAGATCGCCCTGAGGAACTGCGGAATCATCGATCCCGTATCCATAGAGGAATATGTGGCCAGGTCCGGCTACAGGGCCCTTCATGACGTCCTGCTGGAGAAGACCCCGGAAGAACTCATCCGGGAAGTGAAGGAGTCCGGTCTCAGGGGAAGGGGCGGCGGAGGTTTTCCCACAGGCCTGAAATGGGAGTACACCCGCAGGACGGAGGCCGATGAGCGTTACATCGTCTGCAACGCCGACGAGGGGGATCCCGGAGCCTACATGGACAGGTCGGTTCTCGAGGGGGACCCGCATTCCGTGATAGAGGGGATGATCCTCGGGGGGTTCGCCATGGGCGCGTCCACGGGATTCGTCTACGTAAGGACCGAATACCCCCTTGCCATACAGCGGATGGAGGAGGCCATCGCCCAGGCGGGTAAGAACGGTTTCCTCGGGGATGACATTTTCGGTTCGGGATTCTCCTTCGATATAGAGATCAGGCAGGGTTCGGGAGCCTTCGTATGCGGAGAGGAAACCTCGCTGATGCACTCCATCGAGGGTGTATCACCCGAACCTCGCAACAGGCCTCCTTTCCCTTCGGAATCGGGCTTATGGGAGAAACCCACGAATATCAACAATGTCGAGACATGGGCCAACATCCCGGCCATCATCCAGAAGGGAAGCGGCTGGTTCTCCTCCATCGGGACCGGGAAATCCAAGGGGACGAAAGTATTCTCCCTCGTGGGCACAGTGAGGAACACGGGGCTTGTGGAGGTGCCCATGGGGATAACGCTCCGTGAGATCATCTTCGATATCGGGGGTGGCATTCCGGAAGACAGGGAATTCAAGGCCGTTCAGACAGGCGGACCCTCGGGCGGATGCATCCCGGCGTCTCTGCTTGACCTGCCGGTGGATTACGAGCGGCTTGCGGAGGCGGGCTCCATCATGGGCTCCGGCGGAATGGTGGTCATGGACCAGTCCTCCTGCGTGGTGGACATAGCCAGGTATTTCCTGGAGTTCACCAACGATGAGTCATGCGGGAAATGCACTTCCTGCAGGGACGGCAGCGAACTGATGCTCGAAATACTCACCAGGATAACCCGGGGCAACGGGAAATCCGAGGATATAGATTTCCTGGAGGAGCTCGGCGTCGCCATAACCGACGCTTCCCAGTGCGGATTGGGCCAGACCCTGGCCAATCCCGTTCTTTCCACTATCAGGTACTTCCGGGAGGAGTACGAAGCCCATATTGAGCGAGCCGTCTGCCCGGCCCACGCGTGCAAGGCTCTTGTCACCTACAGAGTCGACGCCGGGCGGTGCACGGGGTGCACCCTCTGCGCCAGGAACTGCCCCAGCGGAGCTGTCAGAGGGAAGTTGAAGGAAGCCCATACCATAGACCAGGGAAACTGCACAAAGTGCGGATTATGCTTTGATGTCTGCAATTTCAATGCGATCGTCGTGGAGTGACCGGGATGGAAGACAATACGGTAAGACTTGTAATTGACGATAACCAGGTCCAGTGCCAGAAGGGAACGACTCTCCTGCAGGCCTGCAGGCGTCTGGATATAGACATTCCCACCCTTTGTTATCACCAATCGCTATCTCCCTACGGTTCCTGTCGTCTCTGCCTTGTGGAAGTGGAGCAGAACGGAAGGACCTCCATACAGACCTCCTGCAATTATCCCGTCCAGGAAGGCTTGACCGTCAGGACTTCCACCGACAGGGTGATCCGGACAAGGAAGCTGATGGTGGAGCTCCTCCTGGCCAGATGCCCCGATTCCCGGGAGATAATGAGGCTCGCCTCCGAAATGGGCGTCACCGGAGAGCGGATCGAACCGAAGAACGAGGACTGCATACTCTGCGGACTTTGCGTGAGGATGTGCAGGGAGCGGATGGGCAGGGGGGTCCTTGGTTTCTCGAACCGCGGAAGCAGGCGGATAGTATCGCCTGCTTTCGATGAACTGTCGGAGGAATGCCGGACATGCGGGGCGTGTTTCAGTATCTGCCCTGTGGAGAACGGGATAAAACTCGAGAAGATAACGGGTAACGTACCGCTTCCCATCAGGTCCGAATTTGACGAGGGGCTGGTGGACAGGTCGGCGGTGTACATACCCTATGCCCAGGCGGTCCCCAATTATGCCAGTATCGATCCCAGGTACTGCGTGCATCTTAATACGGGCGACTGCGGGATATGCAGCGAGTACTGCGAAGCCGATGCGATCGATTTCGACCAGGTGGAGGTGACATCGGACATAGGTGTCGGCGCTGTGATCCTGACTACCGGAGCCGAGCCCTTCGATCCGACACCGCTGCATGAATTCGGTTACGGCAGATACCCCAACGTTCTTACGAGCATTCAGTTCGAAAGGATCCTGGCGGCTTCCGGACCCTTCGAGGGGCATCTGCAGAGACCCTCCGACGGCAGGGTCCCCACCAGAATCGCGTGGCTCCAGTGCGTCGGTTCCAGGACCGAGGATTCACACATGCCCTACTGCTCCTCGGTCTGCTGCATGTACGCCATGAAGGAGGCGATAATCGCAAGGGAGCACGTAGGGACCGTTGAGCCCACCATTTTCTTCATGGACCTCAGAGCCCACGGCAAGGATTTCGACAGGTACTACGAACGCGCGAAGGAGACAGGTATCAGGTTCCAGAGGTCCAGGGTCAGTAAAGTGAGGGAGATCAGGGAAACGGGGAACCTGGAGATCAGGTACGTCACCGAAGACGGTACCGTGTGCCTTGAGGAGTTCGACCTTGTAGTGCTTTCGGTCGGTCTCGCTCCGGGGGATGGCAACGGCATCCTGTCCGACAGGCTGGGATTGCGCCTGAACGAGTACGGTTTCATCGGGGGTTCGAGCGAGTCTCCCGTTGGAACGACCCGGAACGGCGTCTTCGTCTGCGGACCCGCAGGTTCGCCGATGGACATTCCCGAGACGGTCATACAGGCATCCGGAGCGGTGGCGGGAGCCGCTGAACTACTTTCGGCCGCCCGTGGCACTGAAATTGAGCAGAAGCGGTATCCGCCGGAGCTTGACGTACGAGGTAAAAGGCCCAGGATAGGCGTTTTCGTATGCCACTGCGGCACCAACATAGGCAGCATAGTCGATGTGCCGGATGTGGCGGAGTACGCCAGGAACCTTCCGGATGTGGTATACGCAGGCGAGAACCTGTTCACCTGTTCCCAGGATACCCAGGAGAAAATGAAGGAGCTCATAGAGGAGTACAGACTGAACAGGGTCGTGGTCTCATCCTGTTCCCCCAGCACCCATGAGCCCCTTTTCCAGGAGACGATCAGGGAAGCCGGTCTGAACCCATACCTGTTCAACATGGCCAACATCAGGAACCAGTGCAGCTGGGTCCACAGGAACGATCCGGCGGAAGCGACGAGGAAGGCCAAGATACTCACCAGGATAGCCGTGGGCAAGGCCAGACTCCTGAAGCCTCTCCATACCGTAGCCCTGGATGTGATCCAGAAGGGGCTGGTGATAGGAGGGGGGCTGGCCGGTATGACTGCCGCCCTTTCAATCGCCGATCAGGGTTTCCAGGTCGCCCTGGTGGAAAGAGAGAGTTCTCTTGGAGGCAACCTCCACAGACTCTCGCGCAAGCCAGACGGTCATGTCGTCAGCGAGTATCTCGAGGAACTCACCGCCAGGGTGGAGAACCATCCCGGCATTACGGTCCACACAGGTTCCTGCATCACAGGCATCGACGGCTACATCGGTAACTATCTGACATCCATATGCAAAGCGGATACCGATACCCCAGTGGAGTACGAACATGGAGTGATCGTCATCGCAACCGGGGCGGAAGAGACAGTTCCCGATTCCTACCTTTACGGCGAATCCGGGGGGAAGGTACTGACACAGCTGGATCTCGAGAAGGACCTGGAGGAGAACGGACAGGCCTTCGCGAAGCTGGGAACCGTTGTCATGATCCAGTGCGTGGGATCCAGGGATGACGAGCACCCCTACTGTTCGAGGGTCTGCTGCACCCAGGCGGTGAAGAATTCGCTGCGGCTGAAGGAACTCAACCCTTCGATGAACGTGTTCGTCCTCTATCGCGACGTGAGGACCTACGGTTTCAATGAGAAGTACTACCAGCAGGCGAGGTCGAAGGGCGTGATATTCGTAAGGTACGATGAGGATGAGAAACCGGAAGCAGCCCTGGCGTCCGCCGATCCGGGGAGCGTGATAACGGTAAGGGTCAGGGACCATGTCCTGGGTTCGATCCTCGAGATCAAAGCCGACAGGGTCATTCTGGCGTCTGCCATGAAACCGAGGGAGGATGCTTCGCTGCTCTCCCAGATGCTCAAGATACCCCTTAACGAGGACGGGTTCTTCATGGAGGCGCATGTAAAACTCCGACCGGTGGATTTCTCCGCGGAAGGGATATTCCTGGCCGGTCTCGCCCACTCCCCCAAGACCATGGACGAGACCGTCTCCCAGGCCAGGGCGGCTGCGGAAAGGGCATGCATAATCATCAGTTCCGACAAGTACATGTCCGTCGCCAATATAGCCAGCGTCAACCCGGACGTATGCGCGGGATGCGGAATGTGCGTCTCCGTCTGTCCCTACAGCGCGCCGGGCCTGGTATGGAAGGGCGGCAGACAGGTCTGCTCCATCAATACCGCTCTGTGCAAAGGCTGCGGCAGCTGCTCAACCGTCTGCCCCTCGGGAGCCATGGAACAGCTTGGCTTCAGCGAGGAGCAGACACTGGAGATGGTGAACTTCTCTCTCATAAACCTGTAGGCTCTGC
Source organism: Candidatus Fermentibacteraceae bacterium (assembly GCA_016936235.1). Taxonomy (GTDB): domain Bacteria; phylum Fermentibacterota; class Fermentibacteria; order Fermentibacterales; family JCC-6; genus Aegiribacteria. The sequence continues at coordinate 21,362 of JAFGPK010000048.1, forward strand.
AGTGAAGCCCATCATGCCTGCAGACTTGGTTCGACCGCACTATCTCATTGCCGCGCCCAACGCTAGTTGTTGACAAGCAGCCGCATCACAGGCAGTATTGAACGACAATGCAGGCGGGATACCGTTCATCACAGGCGGCAGGAGAAGAACCATCCTCAGCATCCGCTTCTGTGGCTTCACGGAAAGTTTCGAGGTTTGAAATGGCTTTCGGAATGAATTTTCTTTTACTGCTCGTGTCCTTTGCGGGAGCCGGGGACCTTGGCTGGGTGGTGGACATAGGGGTGTTCGACAGGGAAGAGATCGCAGATCCCCTTTCGATGGAGCTTGATGCTGCGGTGGAACCCTTCGTGGGCATTCTCCGGGTTCCTGACTGGAGTTCCCTCGGGAACGAGTACGGGGGATGGATGGTCTACTCCGGGCCGTACGAAACAGGTGACGAGGCCGCCGGGGAAGCCTGCCGGTTCCTCTATCGGTATCCCGGAGTCAAGGCAGTATGGGTCGGCGACGGACCTCCACGGGAGGAAAGGCTGCCTGAAGCCACGGAGTTCAGCCATCTGTACGGACTGACGCCGGACCTTTCCGACATGTACTCCGTTCCTCCCGGATGGGTACTCAGGAGAGAGTATCCTGATGTGGGCGAGGTGGAGGAATGGGAGCAGCCCGAACTCATCACACTGACTCTGTCCGATTGGACCAAGACCTACTGCATCGATGTCTACGCGGGACCACTGGAGACAAGGGCCGTGAGGGTGAGGTTCTTCGACGCGGAGGACGAGTACGCCTTCGCGTCGGATTTTCTCAAGAGCAGCGCCGATGCCCTGGATGCGGAGATATTCGAGGACGCCGGCAGATATACCGTTGTCCACAGGCTGCCCGATCCCGTGGACAGGGAGGGGGATCGTGACTTCTGGGTCGCCATTCACGGCGATACCCTGGAGTACGGAAGCAGGACAAGGCTGTTCTACGGTGAGATGCCCTACAGCTGGCCCTACATACCTTCGGATGTCCGCACATCGATGATACCCGACGCAGTCTCGAACGAAGAGCAGGCAATAGACTATCTTGTTACATTCCTTTCATTGAGCGGAGCCTGTCCCGGGCAGTTCCCCGAGGGTCTCTCCTTCGGGATCGCATGGATGGACGGTCTTCCGGAAGAGGCTTGCAGGGATTACTTCGATATCGTCATCAGGGAGGTCCATGAGCCCGGCGGACCCGGAGATCCGAACGTGTCGCCGGTGGTTGACCGCTTCAGGGTCTACAGCAGGGGAGAGGTGATATGGTACGATCCTCTGCCCGGGCGGTTCGTGCCCTTTGAGGACTGGCTGGAACCGCTCTTCCCGGAACGGTAACGCCCGTCTTTCAGTGTGACAGGCGTATTCAACGGTCTGTCCATGGGTCATGTGAATTCCGGCAGGGATAACCGGGAGACAGGTCCGCTTGATCCCGGAATCGGATCCTCCTGTTCTTCAGGCAGGATCGCACATTCCGGTCTCATTACAATACAGACGGACAATTATCAACTGAATTTCCGGTTCGCTTTCAGTTAGCGTGCATGCGCATTCCTCTCTATATTGCAACTGTAATCCGCTTTCTGAGACACTGTCATTCGGCCGGAACAGGGGTGCGGCGTGATGAAGAGTGATCAGGCACTCGAATTCATGGACCTCTTCGACATGGATAGGCTGCAGGAGCTTCAGGACGCATTCGCGGAACTCACCGGCACCGCATCCATCATCACTGATACCCGGGGCATTGCGATCACGCGGCCCAGTAATTTTGCAAGATTATGCAGCGAGATAATCAAGGGAACTGAGCAGGGCCGCCGTAACTGCGAACGCTCCGACCTGAAGACCGAGGCCGCCATCGGCAGCCCGGAAGCCGGAGGACCCGTTATAACCGAATGCCTCAGTGCCGGACTCTGGGACGCGGGAGCCGGGATATACGTCGGTGATACCCATATAGGTAACTGGCTGGTGGGCCAGGTGAGGAATATCGAGACCGAAGACCATCATTTCCGGGAGTATGCCCGCAAGATCGGCGCGGACGAGAAGGAGTTCATGGAAGCGCTGTCCGAGGTGACCACCATGAGCAGGGAGAGGTTCGGACTCATCTGCCGGACCCTCTATCTCATGACCGGGCAGCTGTCCGAACTGGCCAACCAGAACCATGCTCTCAAACTTGAGATGGAATCGAGAATTGCGGCGGAGGAGCAGAACAGGGTCGTGGAAGCGCAGATGCTGAATGCCCAGAAACTTGAAAGCCTCGGAGTCCTCGCCGGAGGGATAGCCCATGATTTCAACAACCTGCTGATGGTCATCCTGGGCAACGCCGAACTTGCCATCGGCAGCCTGCCGGAAGACGGCAGTTCTCCGGAGCATCTTGTGGAAATAAAAAAAGTCGCCAGACAGGCTGCCGACCTGTGCAATCAGATGCTGGCATACGCCGGGCGGGGCAAGTTCGTCATAGAAGTCATCCATCTCAACAGCCTCATTTCGGACATGAAGCACATCCTGCAGATGTCCGTCTCGAAGAACGTAACTCTTTCCTACCGCCTCATAGAGGATTGCCCGCAGATCCGCGGAGACCCGGGCCAGCTGAAGCAGGTACTGCTCAACCTGGTGGTCAACGTATCCGAGGCAATAGGCGATAACGGTGGAATGATAGAGATCGAGACCGGAATAGCCGACAGAAGGGAAGTCCTGAATACCGGGACGCTGTTCGGTTTTCTGCCGGAAGGAGAAAATTACCTCTGTCTCAAGGTGACGGATAACGGGTGCGGCATGGAGGAGGCCACTCTGAACAGGATCTTCGATCCATTCTTCTCCACGAAGCTGACAGGCAGGGGACTGGGAATGGCGGCCGTTCTGGGTATCATGAAAGCACACAGGTCTGCGATCAATGTTTCCAGCAGTCCGGGAAGCGGATCCTCATTCAGTTTCTTCCTTCCCTTCCATGAAGCTCATGAAAAGGGTTCGACGAATATCAGATCAGGTGATGCCCAGGGCCGGGGGGCAAGAACAGGCACTGTGCTGCTGGTGGATGACGAGGAGGGTATAAGACAGGTGGCGGGGAAGATGCTGGAATGCATCGGTTTCACGGTACTGACCGCCGCAGATGGACAGAAGGCCGTGAGCATCCTGAAGGCGGGAACAGACCCGGTGGACTGCGTTCTCCTGGATCTGACCATGCCCGGTCTTTCCGGGGCGGAGACATGCAGCGAGATAAGGAAACTGGATCCTGACCTGAAGATAGTCATAAGCAGCGGATTCGACGAGAAGGATGCCTCGCGGCAGGTTCCCCGTGAGTACATCTCGGGTTTCATCCAGAAACCCTACGGACTGGCGGCCCTGGACCAGAAACTCAGGGAGATACTGGGGTGACCTCCCTGCAGGCGGACATTCAGATCTCGGCCCGGTTATGGATATGTCCCATGGAGGAGGCGTGAAATGATTTTTCTGATGATCCTTGCCCTGTGCTCAGGTCTGCACCCCCTGCTGCAGGAGCAGGCACTGCGAAGACCCCTGCCCGTATGGACCGTTGTGGAGACCGATCATCCCGATGATCCCGTGGACATCCTTCATTACGATCTTGCCATAGAAGTGTTCAGGGATGTACAGGAGATATACGGTATCACGGGCATACTGATGACCTCGGCCGGAGGCGCCGTATCGGATATCAGGCTTGACCTCAGGCAGCTGACGGTGGACTCGGTCTGGGATGCCGGCGGAAACCTCTCCTACTACCAGCAACAGGATTCCCTCTTCATCACTCTCTCGTCCCCGCTGACCCCGGCGGACACAACCGAAGTGTTCGTCGCTTACGGCGGCACTCCCTACCACGAGTCCTGGGGGGGATTCTGGTTCCATCCCTACATCACCTACCAGATAGGAGTGGGCATCTATACCCCGGGTCAGTGCATGGGCAAGTGCATGTTCCCCTGCTGGGACTTCCAGAACGACAAGGCCTCCTACGATTTCCATATAACCTGCCCTGACACCCTTTACGCGGTGGCCAACGGGGACTCGGCGGGAGTGGAGTACGCCGGCGGGAAGGCAACCTTCCACTGGACCTTCGACCAGCCCCTGCCCACTTACCTGGTTACCATGGCCGTGGGGGAATACGCCGTGCTCCACGATTCCACGGATTCGCGTATCTACTACTATGTCTACGAGTGGGAGATCGACGACGCGCTCGGCAGCTTCGTCAATGTTGACCTGATGCTGGCCAACCTCGAGTCTCTCTTCGGAGCCTACCCCTGGGACTGCAAGTTCAGCCTGGTGGAGACACCCAACGGTGACATGGAACATACTTCGGCCATCGCCCACTGGGCCACTGCCGTGAACGGCACAACCTACTGGGAATGGCTCATCGCGCACGAGATGACTCATCACTGGTGGGGCTGCTGCGTTTCCCACGAGGACTGGCAGAGCATCTGGCTCAAGGAGGCTTTCGCCACTTACGGCGAGGCGCTTTGGGCTGAGACCTTCGGGGAGTACGAGTATACGGAGTACATGGTGCAGAGCATAATGATACCCTACCTCAACAGCGGCGAGCTGTTCCCCATCGCCTACCCCACGACACCTTCGCAGATATTCGGCTACACAACCTACGAGAAGGCGGCATCCGTGCTCCACATGCTCCGGTACGTGCTGGGAGACGATGATTTCTTCGACTCCATGAACTGGCTGTTCCAGCAGCACATGTACGGGCTCGTGACGAACGAGGACTTCCATGACGCCGTGGAGTACGTCACCGGAGAGGACATAGACTGGTTCATGGATACCTGGATATACGACTGGGGCTACCCGGTATACGATATCACCGGCAGCTGGACCGAGATCCTGGACGCCTGGGAGCTGACCCTCACCGTGGACCAGACCCAGACTACCGGGCCGTTCTTCGAGATGCCTCTGGAGTTCCTCGTTCAGGGTGTCTCCCAGGATACGCTGGTCACCATGTGGAACGAGATCTCCGGTCAGCAGGAGATCTATCAAATCTCCTTCGAGCCGGTGGAAGTGATATTCGACCCCTACAGCCACATTCTCTGCGGGAACGTCCTCACGGGCATAGAGGAGACGCCTCTTCCGCCCGCCGGGCTGGGAACGGTACATATGGGGCCGAACCCCTGCGCGGGTTCCACCTCCCTGATCTGGGACGGGGCTGATTCCATGGAGTTGAGGGTGACCGTCTACGACATGACCGGAAGGGTCTGCATGGTGGAGAGAATGATGCCTGGAGAGAGGACACTGGACGTCTCCGTACTTCCCCCGGCAATGTACCTGCTGGACGTGAGGGGCGAGGGGGTCCTGAGGCAGTCCGTCAGGCTCGTGGTCCTGGACCAGTGAGACTGAGGGAACCGACGACTCGGGCATGGTCCGGCATGCCCGTCAGGCGGTGCGGTTTTATCTGAAGGAGCGGGGGGATTGCAATGGCCATGCGGCTGGACATCAACTGGGGAGTATTGAGCGTATTCGGAGTACTTATCGCGGGATGCATTGTAGCCGGTTTCCTGGCTCCGGTGGAAGCGCAGGCCGACAACGGTTCTTTTCTGGATAACCCCTTCTTCCGTATGGGGGGCATGCTATTCATGAGCATGGGCGGACTTGTTCTCTGGGCCACCCTCTCAAACAGGAGAAGGGCCGTGAGGGAGAGAACATGGCTCGATGCTCCGGCTCGGATAATAGAAGTATCCGAAACCGGGACAACCGTCAACAACCAGCCCAGGATCAGGTTAAGACTGAGGGTTCAGTCCCCGGTTCATCCCGTCTGCGAAGTCATCCACAAACAGGTAGTTCCCCTCACGGCTCTTGCCCTGTATTCCGCCGGAGCCACTATAATGGTGAAAGTAAACCCCGATGACCCGAAGGACATCATGCTGACCTGAGAGAGCTGGAGTGACGCGATTAGCGCAGCCTCCCGCCGTGAATATGATCATCCTGAAAGGACGATCGTCATTTGCTCCTCAGATAGAAGGGAACCTTTTATGGGGCTGTTCGGAAAAAAGAGTAAGAGCGGAAGACTCGCGCCCAAGGAATGGCAGGAGATCAAATGGGGGATATCCTCACCGCTCATGGTGCGACTGTCGGGTGGTATCGGGAAAGTCCGGGCCTTCGGGAGCTTCAAATGTGAAGTGGCCGACGCCGGTCTCCTCGCGGAGAACGGATGCGACGCGGGTAGCAGCGAGTCTCTGGAGCGATTCAAGCACTACCTCAGCGATGTGGTGGCAAGCTCTTTCAGGGATGTACTCGGCGCAAGAAGCAGCGGCATGACCGGGGAAGAGCTTCAAGGCAGCTCAGAACCGCTGTCACGGGCAGCCCTGGAAGGAGCTGTGCCGAAACTGGCCGAAAAAGGGGTGGCTCTCGTCGATCTCAGTGTTGAGAAGATCCTGAACGCCTGATCGCCGCCGGATATACCCTGGATGAACGGCGATATGCAGTGACAGGAGGTCTGGTAACCCGAACTGTCTGCTGGTCCTTCCCGGCCCCGGAACTCTTTGTTGTATCAACCCGGCTCGTTCTTCAGCTCCAGGATACGCCTTTGATACTTCGCCTTCGGGGTCAGGACCTGAAGTTCGCTGTAAAGTCTGACGGCTGTTCCGGAATGTAGCCGGCGCCCCGAACCCGGAATTGGGCATGACTCTTCCCGGGAGTTGCCGCACCTCCAGAGTTCGTAATGCAAGTCCGCCTGATCCTCCTTGCTCTCGGCTTCTGCCAGCATACCCTCCAGCGTGGAGACGGCCGCTTCTCTGTGACCAAGAGTGAAATCGATCTTGGCCGAGAGGATCCTCCCCTGGATCAGTATGTCCCTGCGGCTGACAATCTCGGCGAGTTGAATCCCTTCCGCCGCCGCCGCCGCCGCTTCGTCGATATCGCCCAAATGGTAGAGAGCCTCGGCCTTGAATACGAGATAGGAGCAGAGCTGGTAGTTGGCGTTCTGGTTCCTTCCCAGGGCTATTGCCCTGTCGAAGCACTCTATAGCCTCATCGTACCGACCTTCCGTAGTGTGAATGAGGCCCATGTTCCCAACGCTGATGGAGATGCTCCAACTGTCGCCCAGTTCCTCGCTGATCTCTATGTCCTTTTCGAAGCACTCCATCGCCTTTCCGTTCTCGCCTCTGAGGCCGTATACGTTACCCATGTTCCCGTAGGCTATGGAAATGCTCCACTTGTCTCCCAGCTCCCTGCTTATCTCCATGTACTTCTGCAGGTACTCCATGGCCTTCTCGTAATTGCCCTCGTTCGTGAAGGTCAGCCCCATGTTGCCGGTGACCCTTGAAACTCCCAGTCTGTTGCCGGACTTCCGGTTCATCTCAAGTGCCTGGTCGAAATATTCCAGCGCTCTCCCGTAATCTCCCCTGTCGTTATGAACAAGTCCCATGCTCATCAGTACCGACGGCATCGCCAGGTCATCGCCTGATTCACGCCATGATCGGAGGGTTTCTTCGTAGCATTCCACCGCCCTGTCCAGGTCGCCCTTCCGACGATGGACGTTCCCGATGTTCACCACTGCTTCCGCGATCTTCCGGATATCGCCTGTCTCACGGCATATACTCAGGTCCTTTTCGAAGCACTCCATAGCCATTCGGTGATCGCCCTTCCGGTAGAAGAGCATACCGAGTGTCCGGCTGGCCAAAGCGATCCTGCCGGCGTCACTCATCTCTTCGCTCAGCGAGAGTGCTTTCTCAGCCGCTGTCCGGCATTCCGGCAACCTCCCGATGAGCCTGAGTATCCCGCTGACCTTAAGGAGCGTGTCGATCTCGAGACCTCTCGAGGGTTCAGTAACCCTGGCCTGGCTTGAGAGAAGCCTTTCGTAATAGTCCAGTGCCTGCTGATTCTGATAGCCCGTCCTGGCCTGATCGCCGGCTTTCTCCAGGTATTCCGCAGCTCTGTCCGGGATTTCCGCCTTTTCGTAATGCCAGGCCAGGTCACCGTAGCGGAGGTGAAGATCGGATTTGCAGAGCTTCTCGATGGCCCTGGCCGTGAGACAATGAAGTTCGCGAAGGCGGGTTCGCAGCTGAATGTCATAGACTGCATCCTTGAGAAGTGCGTGCTTGAAGATGTACACCAGTTCACTCAGTCTGGAGAGTATCTGACCCTCCTCTGCTATCCTCACCTGCGGTCCTACATCAGCCTGCATCACAGCGGAGAGGATCCTTATCTCGAATTCCATTCCTATCACGGCCGCCGCTTTGATGACGTCCTTCACCTGCCGGGAGAGCCTGTCGATCCTGGCTATGATTATCGAATTGATTCCCACGGGGATCGAGAAGGACTGACCGACATCGACTGAATCCGCCTCAAGATACCCGTTCTCCTGCAGGTAGAGGGTGATCTGCTCAATGTAGAAGGGATTGCCCTCGCTCTTGTCGAAGATGAAACCCGCGATTCCTTCGGGTAAATCCCCGATTCCGCTGGATGCTGCGATGTCCCTGATCAGGGTTTCTGAAGACACGCTGTCCAGATACTCCAGTTCGATCCTGTTCTCGACGACATCCTGCAGCCCGAAACTGAACACGTTGCCGTCGTCCCGGTAACGGCAGGCCGAGATGACGATGAACGGGAAATCCTCGACATTCCTGGTCAGGACCTGCAGCAGTTCCAGGGAATCGCTGTCGATGGAGTGACCGTCCTCCAGTTCGATTATCACAGGCTGCAGCAGGCTTTCCGCCTTGATCAGATTCTTGATGGCGAAGAGGGAATTCTCATAGCGGAGCCTGGCGTCCAGCTGTTCGTATAGCGAGTCCTCCCAGAACAGATTGACGAGGGCACCGAGGATGGACCTCGATTTCTCCAGTTCGTCGCGGACCATCCTCCACTGAGACTCTTCGACCTTGCCGATTGAATGGTCTCCGGCCAGGTCCGAAGGATCAGGGCGGTGCAGTCTGCCCAGCAGACGGACGAAACGGTCCTCGAATTCCTTCCTGTTCTCTTCCGTCGTTCTCTGCACCGACTGACCGAAGTAATCCCTGAGAAAATGGACAAAGGGATTGAAGCTCTTGCGCAGGATGTCATCGCATGGAAGGTGCAGCCACAAGAAGCCCGGACCTTCCCTAGCTGCGGCTTCCGCCAGGCTGTTGTGCAGTTCGTGGACAAGCCTGCTCTTGCCCGCACCCACTGAGCCGTCGACATGGACTATGCCGCCGAAACAATGATGGAAGATCGACTGGGTCAGAGCGATAAGCTGGCCCAGCTTCTCCCCGCGACCGACCATACGTCCCGCGAACAGCTGTCTCGATACCGGATTCTTGCCCAGCAACAGAAATGTCGGGACCGGTTCGGCGATGCCCTTGTAGTTGAAATCACCGGAATGCTCTATGTAATATTTATGTCCCGCGAGTCTCCGGACCTGCTCCGTAAGATAGACGGAACCCCATTCCGCCTTCATCATAAGACGGTTGGACAGGTTCACGATCTTTCCTACAGCGGTATACTCGCACCGGTCGTCTCCGCCGATGACGCCTGAATAGACGAGACCGAAAGCCAGTCCGGCCCGCCATTTGAAATCACGACACTTCATGCTTTCCGCCAGGGGGATGTCCCTGAGGGCGAGGAGAAAGTCGAGAGCCCTTTCCGAATCGTTCTCGAAGGCCACGGGTGCCCCGAACAGGACCAGCATGACACCGCCCTTGTCACCGAAATCCATCTTGTTGAAGAATGCCCTGTATCGATTCGCAAGATCAATCACCTTCGTTGCGAAGATGTCAAGACTTCCGATATCCTCGGGTTCGGTGAAAGAAATGAATACTGAGCAGGCGTTGCGGAATTCACCTTTCCCGCCAAGATCAATCACTTCCGTCGGCACGAACATCTGCTGTACAGAAGGGTCGATCGGGGTATTTCCGGATGGCTTCGATGGAATATCCAGCCGGTGGTCGAGCAACCTGTAACCGGTTCCCGAAGGCTCGGACTCAACACAGTCACGGATCAGGGGCATCATTCTTTCATCGGCTATGATGTCGCCCGTCGCCGCTCTGTGCTCCGCCTTCGCGCAAGCGTCCACAGCTTCGCCACGGAAGAAATACGTGAGACTGCGGTCCCTTCCCAGTATTCCCCAGCTGACTCTCCCAGCTGACAGACCGATCTTTACTCCGATCTCGAAGCTGCCGTACTCTGTCTGTGCCATCCGGTGATCCTCGAAGAAACGGTTTATGAAGAACGCGGCCTCTACAGCGTGCAGGTGGGCATCGATGTTCCCGTATCCCTCTGCGATGTTTTCCGAGGGGAACGGGAAGAGCGCGGTAAACGCGTCTCCGGCGAATGTGGAGATGATCCCTCCATGATCGCGTACGCATCTGACGACGGGATCGAAGGTGCCGTTGAGAACCCCTTTCAGAACCTCCGCGCCGTCTTTTTCATGGAGCATCAATGATTCCGTCAGCTTCATGAAGCCGGAGATGTCCACGAACATGGAAACCGCTCTGAAGTCCCCGTGAAAGCGATTATCCAGGTACTGTCTGCCTATGTACTCCGGGATGAGGTTGTTCATCAGCTGAACCTCTCGAAATCAATATGCATACGGGCAGTCTTCCATGATCCATTCTTCCAGTTTCAGGCTACATCCCGCCTTCGCGCGCGTGATTGCCTCAGTCCCGGGAAAGCGGCATGGCCAGGTTCCCGTGGTTCACGTGTAAGCCATTGGACAACAATAAAGACTGGGTCAGGCAATCACAATTACCTGTGAAATGATTCCGACGGTGGCTGCGCGACCTTTACGATTGGGGGAAAGCAGGATGAAAAGGAGCAGCGTTCAGGACTTCCCACGGGCTCCGCTCATGTTCTGAAGCAGCATACTTTGACTGGTCCGCTTCATGCTGTTATGGTCTTTTCATCTGATAGACCGATGGGAGAGAACGGTAGGATTATCATTAAGGGGGGAGGCATGACCCGACGAATGAAATCAATGACAGCCCTCAGCCGTGAGTTCCGCAGTTCCCTGTCACAGGTCCTCTGCAGGATCGTAACTCTTTTCGCGTTCAGCTTCTGCTTCACGGTCACCTTTTCGCAAGCCTTTGCCGGGGATCTCCAAACCAGGCTGAACTACGATTTCGGATCCGACGCGGAAGCCGACAGTCTGCTGGCGTACTTCAACAGCGCCCTTGCTGAGAACCCCGATGATCCGACCCTGCTCCGCGACAGGGCGGGGCTTCTCGGGTTCATGGGCGACATGGAAGCCGCCTTTCGGGATGCCGCCAGGCTGATAGAGACAGCGCCGGACCAGGCCGACGGCTACGCCATGATGTCCATTCTCCATCTCCATTCGGGCAATCCCGCCGGAGCGATGGAGTACGCAGGGAAAGCGATAGAGCTGGCACCCGATTCCACGGCACCCTACACCGTAAGGATCCTGGCGGCCACATCCCTGGGAGATTACCGGCAGGCCCTGGACGACTGCTGTGCCGTGGCTGAACTGGAGCCCGACAATGCTGATAACTACAACAACATGGGAAACCTGCAGAGTCAGCTGGGTCTCTTCGACATGGCCGTTTCCAGTTACGACAGGGCGATATCCATGCAGCCCGATTCCGCTTCATACCTGTGGAACCGTGGCCTCTGCCGCATGTACATGGGACTTACGGACAGCGCCCTTGAAGACTTCTGTCAGGCTGTCTTTCTTGATCCGTCCAATGCGGAAGCCTACGCCCACAGGGCGAGATTCTACCTGGAATCGGAGTACAGGGACGTCGATCTTGCTTTCCAGGACCTGGACAGGGCCATCGAGCTGGATCCCGACAACCCTCTCAGATACAGGCAGAGGGCATCTGCGTACTACTACCACCTGAACGATTTCGAATCCACGATAGAGGACATGAACAGGGCGGTGGAAGTGGCTCCCCTGGACCCTGAAGTGGTCCACGCAAGAGGGATTTTCTACAGTGAGAACGGACAGCTGGAGCTGGCTGTAGAGGACTACGACAGGGCACTGGAACTGGATCCCTGCTACACACACGTCCTCCTGAACAGAGGTCTCGCCATATACGAAATGGGCGACATCGAAGGTAGCATTGCGGATTTCACCAGGGCCATCGAGATGGACTCCACCGCGGCAAATGCCTACTACTACAGAGGCGCCATGTACGAACTCCTGGGGGATATCGAACGGGCTGTATCCGACTTCGAATCATGCCTGCGGTTCGCCGATGATCCAATGGTGGAGATGTACGCCCTGGCTGCCCTCAATAAATACAATTAGACCGGCCTGTATCCTATCATCACATTTGAAGGAGAGCAGTTGAAGAAGGAAGGGGCGCTGGAAATGCGCCCCTTACGGAGTGAGATCGGTACTACTGCATCGTGGCCTTGATCGCCCCCCACGTTGTCTGCTCGAGAGAATACCCGCCGAACAGGAAGTTGGGACCGAAGCGGCCTATAGATGTCGAAGTGGAAGCGGGGAAGACGAATCCAAGTTCCGATGAGGCTGGATAGACCGAGCTTAACCAGGTGATTTCCGTGGCGGCGGTCATGGAAGAGGCCGAAGAGATATAGTAGTCGCTGTCGCCCGGAAAATACAGGGCGCCGATGGTATAGGTCTGCCCTGTGAAGAGACTGGTAGGGGCTACGCTGGCGTAGATCCAGTCGCCCACTACGGTTCCGCCGGCGTCGACTGTGGCCGAGGTGACAAGGTTCTGGGACCCGTCCCAGATGCCGACCTGGTGCGGCGATTCGATACCGCCGGTCTGGTCGGCGTTCCACACGCCCAGATCGGTCACATAGAGATCATCGTTGACCGTGAACCGCCAGCCGATGACGTCGCCGGAGGCGCTCCCATAGTAAGAATCATACTGAGAACCACCCGCAAACCCGATTATCGCCTGCCCCAGGGCGACCGGTGCGCAGACGAGAAGCATGATCCCGTACACTGCTGCTCGCATATGTATCTCCCTCCTTCATCGCATCCCACCACACCGGGGATACTATAAAAACACCTTTGAATTTGGTCTGAAGGACCCTCGCAGTCAAGTCCCGGCTCATTTCCGCCAGATACCCCAGACTATCCTCCACTTCATCTCTGGGAGCAGGTCAGGGAGATGTTCGACATGCATTGCAAGGAACTCCCTGTCAGGTGCACGGGAAGTGCTCAGGACTTCTCCGCCGTATTTCCTGAAGAACCCTGACTTACTGAAGTAATCATCCAGTCGTCCTCCGTGTCCGGTATGGAGCCCCGATCTACGTAGACCGGAGAGCAGTTCCGCTCCGAGCCCTCCGTCCGGACTGACGACGGTGGCCTCGTAATCATACTCACCGAATACGGCGAACAGGCCTCCCGGTGAAAGCCTGTCCCTTACCCTCCTGAGCCATTCCACCGGTTCACGGATGCTGGAGAAGAAGAATGACGCGACGTAGAGGTCCGCTTCACGGGGGTCACTCAGGGCGTCTCCATGGAAAAAGCCGTCTTCCCCCGGGAGTATGCGGCTGTCCAAGTCCATGCCTGTATAGACGGCGTCTGTCAGGTTCCTGAGCTCCCGGCCGAGAAGCCCGGTGCCGCAGCCGGGTTCGAAGACCCTGCCGATGCTGCCGAGGGGCAGCATCGAGAACATGCGCCTTCGAAGTGGGGCGAGCTCCCGGAACTGCCTTTCATAGATCCGTGCAAGGACCCGCCTGTCACATGGAGTCCCTGCAGGGCCCTCCGCGCTTGCTCTCAAGGGGACATCCTCCTCCGCACAGACTGTAATGGACGCAGCTTGAGCATTCCTCCTCCACCCATGTCCTGTCCCTGGCGCTTTTCATCAGCCGGCTGTTCCAGATGGAATCCCAGGTATCCGTGAGGATGTTGCCCGCGGATTCGTACCAGCTCTGACAGGGCAGCACTTCACCGTCGGGCTCGACACAGAGGTTGTACTCCCCGGCTGTGCATCGCTTGGGCCCGAGGGAGAATTCCAGGGGATTGAACTCGCAGTACCTGGTGGGGGAGTACCAGATCAACCTCATGTCCAGCTCGTCCACCGTCTCCGTCAGCTTCAGCATGGTGGATTCCAGCTCCAGGGGCGATAGGGAGAAGTCTCCTTCCAGGGCCTTCCCGGAGTGAATGACCGCGTTGGCCGCGATGGCCTCCAGCCCAAGGTCACGGGCGAATCGGACCGTGCCGCTCATCTGATGGCCGTTGAGCCTGGTCAGTGTCGTGTTGGTGATGGTGTGCAGCCCCGCATCCAGGCAGTTCCTGATGGCCAGGACAGTGCTGTCGAAGCCGTCCTCTCCCACCATCATGTTGTGAACGCTCCTGTCATGGGATTCCAGGGTTATCTGGACATGGTCCAGACCTGCTTCCATGATATCCTCGAGGTAATGGCCGTCAGCCAGTCTGATTCCGTTGGTGAGCAGACCAGTGACCATGCCCAGGGATTCTGCGAAGCCTATGAGCTCGGACAGGTCCTCTCTCAGTGTGGCCTCCCCGCCGGTGAAGATCACGTGGGGAACGCCAAGGTCCCATATGAGCCTTATCACGCTCTTCCACTTCCCGGTGGGGAGTTCCTGCTTCTCCCTGGCCTGGTTGTAGCAGTGCCCGCATTTCAGGTTGCACCTGTAGGTGAGGGCCAGGTCCATCCTGTAGGGCACCTCGACAGGGCTCTGGAAAGGTTCCCTCACATCCATGTTCAGGAAGGAGATCGGCTCCGACGCCCCGGTCTCCAGTATCGCTTCCAGGACACCGCTGAAGTCCGCGAGGTCGGACACGGCCTTCCGCCTGCCCACATTGTACCTGTTCCTCAGCATTCTCACGGTTTCGCTGCCGGTTAGGTCCGAGAGCATCATCCATGCCATGTCAACCGCTACGCTGTTGAGATGTATTATCCTGGACGCGTCCACCGTGAGTATGCCGCTTCCGGACTCGTCCGCCCTGAGGTGAAGCCTGTGTCCGTTCCTCAGGAAATGATGGATGCCCTTGGGGCAGATCCTTCCGCCTGAATTCTTATTCTTCTCCGACATGTCACCTGCCTCCCCCGGCACATGCACATGCGCAGCCCGCGCAGGCGCAGGCGCATGCGCAGCTGCTTCCCGAGCTTCCTCTGTAGGTCGAGACCGGCACCGGATTCGTTGCGGCTGTGACGCTCCTGGACATCTTCGTCATGTCGCCCACCATCCGTCCGGCGGAACCCTCCAGGAACCCGGCCATCTCGGAGCAGGCCCTGGAGAGCGATATGCCCCCGGAGATCCCTGAGGCTGCCTTCCCGGTGAAGAAACCGTGCATGAAGGAGGGGAGGTAGACCATCCTGTCTTCAGGAAGGTCCTTGATCCTGGATTCGAACTCGTCGTCCGCCAGAAGCCACCCGAACATGTCGCCAAGTCTCTTTCCCAGCTTCTCGGTGGACTGGTCAGCCTCCACCATTCTCCATGCGCTCCGGATGACGCTCCTGTAGTACTCCCGGGTCTCCTCAAGGGAGTACCCCTTCATCTTCTCCTCCAGTTCCTCTATCATGTCCATGAATATCTTCCTGATCCCCTCCCCCGGAATCGGCCCCTTCTCCGGGACGATCTCCAGCAGGGCCGTCTCGTATGACCTGAGGCCGTCCACGGAACCGGTCCTCCTGAGGGAATCCTCCTCCAGCTGAAGGACCCCCTTCCTTATCATGCCGTAGATGATCATCAGGAAGACCCTGTCCAGCTTCTCCTCCAGCAGAAGCGCCGCCATGGGCGCGGTGAGTCCCCTTCGGACGCTGGAACCCTCAAGGCCGATGGTCGGGGGAAGGTACTGCTCCCTTCTTTTCCTGGCCTTCCGGACGGAGATCACTATGACGAACGCGATAGACCCGAAGATTACGAACATGATGAAGAAGGATATGATCGTGGCGATGGCGGCGGGGCTCAGGAGAGGTTTTTTCGGCCTTTCCGCCAGGGGGCCGTCAACCAGGTCCGCCGGGAAGGATATGCCGACCGTGTACGGCGAATCGACCTTCCTGGCCTCTTCCCACACGAAGACCACATTGCCCTGTCCGTTTACATAGGAGTCGGTGAACGGCCTGTCATGATAATAGACATCGCCCGGTTCAGCTCCCGGTGGGAAGACCATCTCCATCCTGAAATCGCTCCGGCCGCTTAGAATGCCTCCGTCGAACCATGTGGGAGAGAATTCCACAGATGCATAGCCGTCCTTTTCATCGTCCAGAAAAACCATTTCGGGATTACGACCCGAGAGCATGAACCTCCCGCCGGTTCCCTGGCGGATGGCGTTCCCTCCCAGATGGACTTCCACGCCTATGTCTATGTATTCCGACGGGTAGATGC
Organism: Candidatus Fermentibacteraceae bacterium; assembly: GCA_016936235.1. GTDB lineage: Bacteria > Fermentibacterota > Fermentibacteria > Fermentibacterales > JCC-6 > Aegiribacteria. The sequence goes on from JAFGPK010000048.1 coordinate 37,576, forward strand.
GGTAAAGGCGCTCTCCATCTACGGAGGCGGATACAGAACCCATGTCGTAATCGTCCGTGGGAAAACCGATATCCACGATGTCTATGCTGCTTCGGCCGATCTCGCACTGGAACAGGATGTCGTAGGAGATGGAGATGCTCCTGTCCCGAT